>NZ_JBFRKI010000007.1:272198-395436 GCF_041469245.1 Vibrio sp. 10N.286.51.B11
ATAGTTATGCAATAAAAACTAAAGAAGGAATGGTGCGTCCGAGTGAACTCGAATCACCGACCCCCGCCATGTCAAGGCGGTACTCTAACCAACTGAGCTACGGACGCATTCCCTTAGAACGCCAACGATGATATCCATGATAAACAGATGGTGCAAGTATTAACTGGCATCTTGCGATTCGTTTGCTCACTTTGCAATCAAAGACATAACAACATGTCGATTTTACACCCAGATTATCGTCAAACCGCTGAAAAACAAAGTTTAGTTAGAAAAAATTCTAATCCTTGATGACAACCAATTAACTAACCTAATGTGTTCAATTTGGGATTTTTGTTGTCTATACCGTTTTTCTTGGCCTTTACAGTAACCATACAGGTATAGATCAATGCCTATATTTAGTGTCAAAAATTTTGCTTGCCCATTGGGTTACCGTAGTATTTTGATCATTATAAGTGAAAGGCACGCAGAGGCTTTGTAACTCACTGAAATACATCATTCATAAAAATCACCACGATTTTGTAATCGTCGTCATCGAATTACTAGGCCGCAATGACTAAATTCGGATTTTTCATATAAAGTGGCCGGGTTATTACCAACATACATAAATACGATAGCACTCTATAGTCGAAAAACATCAGCTACAATTAATCTCCCTCAAGAGCAACAATCTATAAGCAATTCAAAACCCAACCCCACACATCATAGCTATTTTGAATACATACAGCACAGTAATACATAATGAAATTTGCATAATGGTAAAGCGCGCCTATATTCATAACCTGTAGGAATCAATAATCTAAATTCAATGCTATACGTGAATTTATGGTTTACGATAAATACAAGTGTGAAAAATAGGGAATAAATTATGAAAAAATCACATATCGCCATTGCAGTGGTGAGCATACTATCGACATCTGCCGTATCGGCAGCGACCATTTATGAGACAGATGAAACAGTATTCAATATCGGCGGCCGCGCAGAAGTTCGAGGGAATTTCTCTGATGCGAATAAAAGTGCTGGTAATAGTAGCACCTATAGTGATAGATCACGTGTCCGCTTAAGTGTCGATGGCACACAAAAAGCGTCGGACGATATTTCCTTTTTTGGGAAATATGAATTCGAACTAACAGAGTCTGAAGATGGCGCATCAGATGATATCGGCATTAACACTCGATTCTTATATACGGGTGTTCAAACCAATCACGGTAACGTCTATTATGGCCACCAAAATAATGCCGTTACCTACTTAACCGATTGGACGGATATGGCTGAAACCTTCAGCGGCTATATCAATGAATACACGGTGTCGACTGCTGATCGAGCAAAAAATGTTTTACGTTATGAACTGACAAGCGACAACATCACCTTTCAAATTGATGGCAATTTCAATTCAGATAGTGAATCAGCACAAAGTGACGGCTTCGGTGCAGTTGTCGCCGGCAGCACTTCGATTGGGTTAGATATTGGCGTCGGTTATGCGTCAAGTGATGAAACCTATGGCGTTGGGACAGATACAGAAACTTCTGATGCCTATATTGGTGCGGTTAAGTACACCAACGATCAGGGGGTTTGGTTCGCCGCACTCTATCAATTTGGTAGTATTTCAGGTCTAGGCGTAAAAGATTCAGACTACGATTCTGCCGATGCTTACTTGGGATACTCGTTTGGTGCCAACACCGTCAACCTGACCTACAGCTACTTTGAAGCTGACGATATTGCAGATTACGACATTAACTTTATCGGTCTAGAATACGCACGTTATATTGGCGATGTGGCCTTCTTTGGTAGTTATAAGTTTAACATGTTAGACGAGGGCGAAGGTGGGCAAGGCGATAACGACGAAGATGAGCTACAGCTCGGTATGCGTTACGCGTTTTAGTCTAAACCAATCCACTTAATATTAGTAAAGCCGAGCATAATCAATGCTCGGCTTTTTAGTTTGTATAACTTATTCGTATCTAAGCGATTGAATGGAGTCCAACCGGATGCATTACTATCGATACCAACTATTCTTCAACATCGAATACAACGTTGTAGTTTTCGGTATAGGTGCAGTTTGGCTGGCGGCTACAAGTGAAGAAGCGTCGGCCTTTGTAATCGCCTTGGCTTGCCAGTTTGATGATCATTGGGCTACCACACTTCTTACAAAATCGCACTTCTTTTGATGGCTCGATTAAATCGATGTGTGCTGCCAGTAACCTCTTCAAACGGGTCACTTGGTAGCTGTGTTTAATAGATGCACCAATCAGAGGTAAACCTGCCGATTTACACACGTGAATTAGTAGCTTTTCGCGATCGACTTTCCCTTTATTGAGCTCTTTGCCGTTATCAAGTTCGATAATAACGCGGGGCTCTAGCGTTCGCGGGTCGCAAACAACAAAGTCGAAGTAACTACGTGAGATCTTGTTGTTGGCGATAAACCAATTCTTCTTATTGTTCGTCTTAGCAGGAACAAGTACGTTCGACATGCTGACTTTAGCAAACACTTCCCCATGGTTGCCCACAGCTGATTTTAGCGCATTATAGAATGTCGCCTGTTGCGCCGACATCAACGCGCCTTTCTTCTGATAAGCGTGGTCTTTGGTGTCATCGTGTTTCACCACATACTTTTGAATAAAGTAAAAGAACACAACCAGAACAATTACAACGATAAAGATATTAGTCATTTTCCAACACAATCAAGTCTGTATAGGGATTAAGAGAGTAGCTAGCGTATGTAGAAAAGCATCACCTGGCAAGCAAAAGAGCGAGAGTTGCCAACCAGAATCACGACCTTTGAGCGCAGTGCCCAACGAGAGGTCGCTCCTTCGCTAGACACACCTCTCTTATTTTGATAATTAAATCATCAATTACACTCTAGATTGATTTAGATCAATTTACCTAGATTTGTGATCAACTAGTCTAAAAAACGTTAGACAAATGTTAATAAGGAAATTGATATGGAACTTAAACAAGACCCAAGATGTTATACCGACGTATGTGTAGATGGTAAATGGTTCCACTATGACCACTGCGGAACCCAAGCCTACATGTTAAAGGGAGGAGCTTCGGCTGTGATTGAACTCGCTAGCGAACCAGCGACAGAAGGCGAATTGGTTGAAATGCTTCAAGGTGTCGCTAAGTAACCCACCAAGCCAAATCACAGTATGAATTAAGCGAATAAGAGTAAATAGCCGTATTAGTTCAGATAAGCACTCTTATTCGCTTAGTTATTGAAGTTCAGGTTTCTTGATTGCAGGGGATTAACTAAGTTTAGGAACTCAAATGATAACGACTTTATTGCGCCCTGACTGCTTAGCTTGATACAAAGCATCGTCTGCCGATTTCAAGTGTTTCTTATAGGTACGGCTATTCAACTGTTGCTCCGTTAGATGAGTCGTCGCACCAATCGATGTGGTTAATTCTAATGGGCCAGAATGCGTTTCAATCGCTCGGTCAGCGATCGCTTGCCTTATAAGCTTAAGCTCTTTATTAGGATCTTGATTCCCAGCCAGCAACAAAACAAACTCTTCCCCACCCCATCTTGCCACTACATCGTTTGTTGATAAGATTTTCTCTAAACGCTTAGCGACTTCCACCAGCACTTGGTCACCAATATCATGGCCATAAGTGTCATTAACTTGTTTGAAGCGGTCTAAATCTAGAATAGCGAGCGTATACCCAAACGACGACAAATGATGTGGCATCGGCTGAGTTAACCGTTGCTCTAAGTAACGCCTATTGTATAAGCCTGTCAGTTCGCATCTTGTTGATTGCTTAAGTAGTTCTTTGTTGGTCTTCTGGATCGAGCGTAACCTTATCAATAGTAACGTGGCGCTTATCATCACCATGATACCCAAAGCGACGACGATTCGATTCCGTAATTGCTGCTTATCTAATGTCAGCTCACCCAACTCTTTTTCTGCGTTAAGCAGTTCGTTTTCTTGAGCTAATGATGCCGTAGCGAAATCTTGCTCTAGTAAAAAGATATCACTCTGGCGCTTATCAAATAGCAGCGCTTTGTTGCCCTTGTAATAGAGTTTGAAGTAACGAAGTGCGTTCTCGCTGTCGCCTCTCGAATCATAGTATTCAGCAAGTGTTCTTAAGCCGAGGACCTTCCAGCTGCGAGTCCCCACAACATCGAACATTGCAGACGATCGCTTTAGATCAGCAAAAACAAAATTATCTCGGTTCAAACCAATGTTCGCTAAGGCTCTATTTAGGTAACACTGCCCCAATTGAAGTGTGTATTTGTCCACGCCTGGGTATCTAAGACACAAGTTTGCGACTTGTCGTGCTGACTCAAAGTTCTTTTCCGCCAACAACACATCACTCTCTGCTTTTAATAGGATGATTTTGTATCGTTCACTCACGTTATCGCCATTTAGCTTAGCCGCACTTTGATATGCTTCTCGGCCTTTGACTAAATCACCACTGCGCAGATAAGCAAAAGACTCATTCACATGCAGCACGCCGATGGTAGACGCTTCGAGTAGTCCACTCTTGTAATAGAGCTTTTTGGCTCTTTTAATCAGCTTGAGCGCTTTAGGCCAGTCTTCCAAATAGATATAAAGCAGTGCCATATTTGACACTAACTTGCTGTTGTAGATGTGATGAGGGTACTTCTTACCAAGGTCTAAACCTTTATGGAAAAAGTATTGAGCTTCAGGAAAGTCATTGCGGATGTTATTGATGACACCAGCCGTGTTATAGGCCTTAATCAACAACTCTTCATAGTGAAGCGATTCTGCGATATCTATCGCAGCTCTGATTTGGATTTCAGATTCCGCTAGCTCACCCGTACTGATGTATTCGATCGCTAATTCAACGAGAGATTGGGCCTTTAACCAACCCATATGTTCGTGTTGTGCGAGTGCTTTAATCTGCCTGACGTATTCGGAAACCGCTTTGGTATCCAACTTATGTTGCGCGAGGTTCGACAAAATCATCAATTCGTAAGCACGATAGATGGCTTTATCTTGGTCTGGGAACTTGGCTTGGAGAGCCTCAAGTTGTAGGGAAGCTAAATTAGGGTCACCACGAGATACATCGAGAATATCGATCAACGCAGATCCATATTGAGAGAGTGATAACTCTTTCTCTGGACTATAAACACTCGGGTTTTCAGGGCGAATATGCTTTAAATCGTCGTCATAAGTTGGATAGAGCAAATACAGCCCCAGCACAATACTCATCAGCACCACGAAAAGGAATGAACCTAACACATTGTTTCTATTCATTTATCAGGGCCATTATTGATTGAATTCCAATTTTATTGACGTTTTTTAAGAGCGGTCAAACATTATACCCGACAGATATACAGATTAAAATCCTGCGCACTGGTGGATCTGAATTGGGTTTTTCTCATTAATTAGAATAATCAGGCAACTTTCTTGATTTAACTCAGACAATCATCTACCTCATTGGCGTTATAGTGATTTTCCTGTTCCTACCTCCGCGGCTTCTTTTTGAACAAGCGGAAGCATAATGAGAATTAACAATGACCCAAATTAATGAACAACGTCTTGTAGAACATTTCTGCGATCTAGTGAAAATTGATAGTGAATCTCGTAACGAAAAAGCGATTGCTGAAGCTTTGGCTGAGCAACTCGGTGAACTAGGTTTTGAAGTTCACAAACTGGCGGTTCCTGAAGAAGTGTCTAATGGTTTCAACATCTACGCTCGTCTAGATGGCACTCTTCCAGGTAGCACAGTGTTCAGCTGCCACATGGACACAGTAACGCCAGGCATCGGCATTGAGCCAATCATCGAAGACGGTATCATCCGTTCAAAAGGCAACACAATTCTAGGTGGTGACGACAAGTCTGGTATCGCAGCTATCATGGAAGCGGTTCGTTGCATTAAAGCTGAAGGACAAGAGCACAAAACTATCGAGATTGCATTTACTGTATTCGAAGAAGGCGGTCTGTTCGGCTCTTTGAACTTCGATATGTCTTACATTCAATCTGAGCACGCAATCGTACTTGATACAGGCGGTCCAATTGGCACTATCGTAAACGCAGCGCCTGGCCAGCAGAAGATTGTTGCTAAAATCAAAGGTCGCCCTGCTCACGCTGGTTTAGCACCAGAAGAAGGCATCAGCGCAATTCAAGTTGCTGCAGACGCTATCACTAAGATGAACCTACTTCGTATCGATGAAGAAACGACAGCAAACGTTGGTATTGTTGAAGGTGGTCAAGCAACTAACATCGTAATGCCAGAGCTTAAAGTCGTGGCTGAAGCACGTTCTCTAAACGGCGAAAAGCTAACGGCTCAAGTTGAACATATGATCTCTACATTCCAAGAAAGTGCTAAGCAGTTCGGCGCTGAAGTAGAAATCGAATCAACTCGTGCTTACGATGCATTCGTTATTGCAGACGATCATCCGCACATTCTTTCTATCAAATCGGCGT
This sequence comes from Vibrio sp. 10N.286.51.B11, assembly GCF_041469245.1. Classification (NCBI taxonomy): domain Bacteria; kingdom Pseudomonadati; phylum Pseudomonadota; class Gammaproteobacteria; order Vibrionales; family Vibrionaceae; genus Vibrio; species Vibrio sp. 10N.286.51.B11. The sequence goes on from NZ_JBFRKI010000007.1 coordinate 278,591, forward strand.
TTGAGAAGCTTGGCGTCACAGCGAACACTAAACGCACTGGCGGCGGTAGCGATGCAAACAACTTCAACGCAAAAGGCCTGACTACAGTTAACCTTTCTACTGGTATGGCGAAAGTTCACACCACTGAAGAGTACATTGCAGTGAAAGACATGGTCGCAATCACTGAGTTTGTTGTGGCTTACGTAACGCAATAATCGAATCCATTAGTTAGGTAGTCACTTCTATCTAGCACAATGAAAAAAGCCGAGACATCATCACGATGCTCGGCTTTTTGTTGTTTAGGTGAACATAGAAGGTCGAACCTAAAACCCTCTACGCTTCCAGAATTGGCCTTCGTCTTTTGCTACTAGGTCGAATGTCTTGTCGGCGATGATGTTGCCTTTTAGCTCAACCGTCATGCGCCACTTTCCTAGCTTGTTCGAGACAGGAGCCCAGATAGTGTCACCTAAGTAGAAATCCCAGTCATTGTTACCGACATACTCCTCACCACCAAACGGTTCGAGCACTTCACCTTTGTCTGTGGTGATGTTTGGGTGATAAATGCAGTAACGGATCTTCTCACCTTTGGCTTTTTTGATATTCAGGATATAGCCAAACTCTACGTCGATTTCAGCATCAACGGTGGTGGTGAACTCTTGGATTTTTGGAAGATCTTTAGATTTTGAATCCCATGTGGAATAGATACCATAAGAAGTCATGTCGACCACAACAGAGCGCTTTGCCATTTCAATCGTTACCTTGAAGTTGTTCTATTAATTTAATTCTATTTGCCATTCAGCCACGCAAGCAGAAGAAGAACGAGGCTATTCTTGCCAGTCTTTCGCCATACGCTTAATTACTGAAGGTTCAATGTCGTGAATAGTGCCATATTGCTCTCGGCACACTTCGATAATTAATTCTGCTTTATATTTGAGTGCAAGTTGGCGGTAGGCTTTCATTTCCCAATGCTTAATAAAGGTATTCGAAACAACCACATCAAACCCTTGCTTTAAGCCGTTTTCAGCTGTGTTTTGACACCACTCATGAGCTTGTTGCAGCTGCCTAGGATCAAAATGGTACTCACCTTGCTCATTCACATAATACATATCGGCTTCGACATGCAATGCATCGTAGGTTTTTGCTTTTGTTGATTTGCCAGAACCGGGCAACCCTCGAATGAGTATTAACTTCATCTGTCACTGTACAGGCTAATTTGAAAACATGAGTTTATCGTAAATAGTAACGAGTTGCTCTGATAACTGCCTCTGCTCAGCATACGAAAACCAAGTACTTACACACGACTCAGACAATCACTGAATACAATGAGACTCCCCTCGAAGCGCGTGGATTGCTTCTGATAGAAAACACAAATAATTTACATCTATCCATTTTGCATATCGACAAGCGTATCAAACTACTATAGATTTAGATGTATAGACGTCTACATATCTAGCTTAGGGAGAAAGCTGTGCCTATTCGCATTCCAGACCAATTGCCAGCATCCGATGTTCTTCGTGAAGAAAACATCTTCGTTATGCCGTTATCAAGAGCATCGACACAGGAAATTCGTCCACTTCGAGTCTTGATCCTCAACCTAATGCCGAAGAAGATTGAAACTGAAACTCAATTTTTACGCCTACTATCGAACAGCCCATTGCAAGTTGATGTAGAGCTGCTGCGCATTGATGATCGACCAAGTAAAAACACACCGACTGAACACCTTGATAACTTCTATCGCCAATTTGAAATGGTCAAAGGAAGAAACTTTGATGGATTGATCATCACTGGTGCGCCGCTTGGCTTGGTTCAATTTGAAGATGTTATCTACTGGGACCATCTGAAAACCATCATGGAATGGGCAAACAAGCACGTTACTTCAACTCTATACGTGTGTTGGGCGGCTCAGGCTGGTTTGAAATTACTGTATGATTTGCCAAAACGCACGCGTAAAGAGAAGTTGTCTGGTGTTTATAATCACGAGATACATAACCCATACCACCCTATTTTACGTGGCTTCGACGATACATTCTTGGCTCCGCACTCTCGCTATGCGGACTTCTCTCAAGAGTACTTAGCAGAGCATACCGACCTTGATGTTCTTGCGACTTCTGATGTTGCGGGTGTATATCTAGCGGCGACCAAAGATAAACGAAACGTGTTTGTAACCGGTCACCCCGAGTACGACTCTCATACACTTCACAATGAATACATTCGTGATTTGGGTGAAGGCATGGAGCCTGTGATTCCAATCAACTACTACCCGAATAACAATCCAGACAACAAACCGGTTGCAAGCTGGCGCAGCCACGGACACTTGTTGTTCTCAAACTGGCTAAACTACTGCGTTTACCAACAAACGCCTTACGATCTGGATCATTTCAGCGAAGACAACTTTACCAAAGACGATTAAGTTCTTTCTTCCGATTCACAAACACATAAACCGTGTTCAGTATGTTGTTGATAAAACGACGAATTGGACGCGGTTTTTTTATGGTGTGTGGGTCGCATTCCATGATAGATTTACGACTTCAATGGGTTTGATTTCATATGATGGGTTGGTGTTCATAAGGAGCTTCACATGCCTGCCAAGCCATCATTTTCAAATCCGATTTCGTTGTCCCGCCCTCTTTCGTTATCAAGTGTGGTACTACTTGCCTCGCTTTCCTTGGCCGGTTGTGTCTCTGTCACTGAAGGACCGCCAAAGATTGAAAGTGATCCTATCGCGATGTCTGAATCTCGAATCGAATTAGGTTTGGGCTATATGGGACAAGGCAATATGGTGAGAGCGCGTGAAAACCTAGAGCTCGCGATTAAACACGCACCTAGCTACTACCGTGCTCGGCTTTCAATGGCGCATTACTACGAACAAGTGGGCGAAGTAGACGAAGCGAGAACCACTTACCGTAAAGCACTCAGTCTTGATTCAAGAAACGGCAATGTATTGAACAACTACGGTACCTTCTTGTGTAAACAGGGCGAATACGAGCAAGCTGATAAGTACTTTAATCGCGCTATCGATCAACCTTACTACTACTTGGTATCTGCAAGTTATGAAAATGCCGCGTTTTGCGCATTTAAGGCTGGCAATACCGACCAAGCGAAGTACTACTTTAGCAGAGCAATTGACCACGATCCAAACCGCGTGAAATCGATACTGCAGCTTTCAAAGATTGAAGTGAGTGACGCCGATTACAATGAAGCTCGACTCCGTTTATTCAAATTCCACCAGCGTTATGGCTATCAAATTCCATCACTTAAAATCTTGGTCGATCTCGAAAATAAAGCAGGCAACAGAGCTCTAGAGCAGAAATATCAGAGTAAGTTAGATGAGTTGCTTTCTGCTTAGCGTATAGGTAAAACACAAAAAACGGGCTTGTTGCGTTAACAACAAGCCCGTCCGTATTTCAGCTTAATAACTTAACTAAGTGCAGCCGCTATTTTAGCGCAATCCACTCTTGTCTTTGCTCATCGTCCATAAAGGTCCATGCGATAAAGCGACTTACCTTCTGGCCTTGTGACATCTCGACGACTTTCACTTGTTTAGCTCTAAGCTTGCCAAGCTCTGAACGAACCATATCGACGTTATCTTTCTTAGAAATCAATGTCGTAAACCACAAAACTTGAGTAGCAAAAAGTTGACTCTCTCTCGCCATCTTCATAATGAAAGCGGCTTCACCACCTGGGCACCAAAGCTCGGCTTTTTGACCACCAAAGTTTAAGGTTGGTTTATCTTGCTTAGTTGATTTATCTAACTTAACTGGCTTCTTATTCATTTCTGGCTTGAACGACTGACCGGCTTTCTTAGCACGGTTCGCCGCTAGATTATCCAGTTTACGTTGTGACCCCTTTTCAGCCTCTTCAAGAGAGCTGTGGAATGGCGGGTTACAAATAGTGACATCGTAACGTTCATTATCCTTAATCACGCCCTTAAAGATAGATTCAGAGTCATCTTGTAGGCGAGCGCGGATCTTACCTTTTAGATTAGGGTTGCTTTCCGCTATGAAGTTCGCTGTTTTGATGGAGACTGAATCAACATCTGTCCCTGTACAACGCCACTTATACTCTGTCGCACCAATGATTGGGTAGATACAGTTTGCACCGACACCAATATCTAATGCTTTCACAGACGCGTGGTTATAGGGTTCACCTTGGCCATCGCTATTAAGGATGTCGGCCACTCTGTGAATGTAGTCTGCACGACCAGGAATTGGCGGGCACAAGTAACCAGCAGGAATATCCCAATGTTTAACGCCATAGTGATGCGCCAACAAAGCTTTGTTGAGTAGCTTAACAGCCAATGGATCAGAGAAATTAATGGTGTCTTCGCCAACCGGATTCTTGATCAGATGCTCTTTTAGCTCAGGCAAGGCTGCAACTAGTAACTCGAAGTTATAGCGGCCAGTGTGCTGGTTTCTTGGGTGTAATCCACCTTGAGGTTTTTCAGCCGAGCGTCTTTTCTGAGCTGCGTTCTTGTTAAAAGCCGTTTTATTGAAAGAACCCTTATTCGATGATCCTTTATTGGCACCCGGTTTACCTCTGCTATCTTTTGCAAAAGGTCGCTTTGCTTTGTTATTGCCCGCGCCTTTAGGTGCACTATTCTTGCGGCTTTTATCAGATGTGTTCTTTGTAGAAATACGCTTGTCGCTGCTTGGCTTAGCTGTACTTGGCTTAACATCAGCTTGGTTGTCTTTTGTTTTTGCTGATGAAGTGCTGTTTTTCGACAGGCTTAGCGTCGTTCTATTTTGTGATTGGCTCATTGGGCTACTTCTTTAAATCTAAATACATCATGAATAAACGGGCATCCAACTCAAGTTGATGATATTCCGGTTCCATGTGACAGCATAGTTGGTAAAAGGCTTTGTCGTGCTCTTTCTCTTTGATATGCGCCAGTTCGTGTACCACCAGCATTCTTAGCAAAGGTTCTGGTGCATTTTTAAAAACACTGGCGATACGAATTTCATTCTTTGATTTGATCTTTCCACCGTGATTCTTAGCAACGTAAGAATGCAGACCTAACGCATTATTGATTAGGTGTATCTTGCCGTCGTAAATCACTTTGCTGATCGGTGGTGTTTTTTTCATGTAGCGATTTTTTATCTCAATCGCATAGTCAAACAGGGCTTTCTCGCTTTTTATTTCATGATTCTTTGGGTAGCGAGCTTCAAACCAAGGCACCAATTTACCCGACTCTACAAGTTGAGTAACAGGATCAAGAATGTGCTTAGGATAGCCTTGAATATAGCGTAAAGAAGGATGCATGCTGAAAGACCGTACAAGTTACACCACGACAATACGTTGTGGTCTTGAAAATTGAGCCGCATAGTGTAACTGATCACACTTTTCTAATCACCTAGGATTCGTTACACTTTAGCGAGATTCACCAAGAGAATGAAAAAATGAAACGTGTTGTATTGTACGTCGCAGACAAATGCCCGCACTGTAAAGATGCCCAAAGGTATTTAGACTCTAAGAAAATTGTTTACCGCCTGACGAATGCAAAGATGCAGCGTGGCCGTAAAGAATTGCAAGCAATGGGTGCTCGTTCTATCCCCGTGCTTAAAATCGGCGATCAAGTGATGGTCGGCTGGAATCAGAAAAACTTCGATAAGATGTATAACTCAAAGAACACCTAACGTGCTCTGAGCCAGTCATACTTCTATACAACAAAGCCCGAATATCCAATCTAGGATGTTAGGGCTTTGTTTATTTAAATCTTACTAAATCACACATACCGCTTAACGAAATCAATAAAGGTTCGGTCTGCTTTTGACAGATACCCTTCCTTTCTCCACGCCAAAGATAGGTTCAGTTTCACAGGGTCTTTAAATGGCACGCCTACGACATCTTCCTCGTATTCTGTCACCAAGCTAAGCAACGCGGTGATGGCAAACTCTCGCTTCACGATGGAAAGAATCATTGGCAATAAATTGGTTTCGAACGCAATGGTCATATCGAGATTGTACTTCTTACAAGTCGCATCGATAAAATCGCGGTGGAAGTAGCCCGATTTGAACATGATCAGCTCTTGAGCAAAAAATTCTTCAAAGGTGATGGATGGTTGCGTTGCCAGTGGGTGATCTTTGCCAACTACAGCTAACATTTCTGAGCTTAACAGGTGGTCAGTTTCAAGATCATCAGGCACGTTTTCATGGTTGATTACGCCAATATCGAGTTCGCCGTTTAACAGCATTTCACGAATAGATGCGGTGCCTGCATCAATCAAGGTCAACTTTAGGTTTGGGTATTGGCTTTTAAAGGCCATCACGACTTGGGGAAAAAAATAACTGCCCATCATACTTGGAGCGCCTAATCGAACCTCGCCTTTCTCTAACCCCTTTAGCTCATTCATCGCGAGTTGAGCGTCATCAAACTGCTGGGCGATTCGCTTCGCATGCTCAAACAGTACCTTTCCCTCTTCCGTTAAGGTGACGGATTTATCTCCTCGACGGAATAGAATCAACTCAAGCGTCTGTTCTAGTTTTTTAATAGAAATGCTCAATGCGGGCTGCGCGATATGCAGCGCTTTTGCGGCCTGAGTGAAGTTACCAAACTGCGCAACAGCCAGAAAATGTCGAAGAGGTTTTGATTCAAGCATGGCGATATATTTAATATATAGGGGTGATATTTTTAATATATTTCTTTAATCACACTTGTGCTGATAACTTGTTCACAAATAGCTTACTAACTCGTGCAGGCACAACGTAAATGTTTGATAAAGGCAGTCTTCAATACAAACGCATCACCCAATCATTGGCGATTGGCTCGTTTATCATTTTCTGTAACCTTTACCTCTTTCAGCCAATCTTGCCGCACATGGCGGAGCACTTCCAAGTATCTGAAACTCAGATCAACTGGTTGTTTGCTGCTACAACACTCGGCCTTTCGATTAGCTTGGTACCTTGGGCAATTGCCTCTGAAACCTTTGGTCGTAAACCCATTATTCTGTTCAGTCTGTTCGCTATCCCATTAATAGGGTTAAGCATGGTGTTCACGACTACCTTGTTGCAACTCGTTATTGCCCGCGCATTTATGGGCATCGCTGTGGCGGCGTTTGCTGGTGTGGCGGTTGCCTATATGGTTGAGGAGTTAACACCCAAAGCCTTTGCTGTCGCGATTGGAGGTTATATTGCGGCCAACTCATTGGGTGGAATCTTCGGACGTGTATTAGGCGGCTTAATTACAGACTATTTCGATTGGCATGCAACTGTACTGTTTTTCGTTGTCGGTTCATTGCTTGGTGCACTCTTTATTGCCTATCGCCTACCTGACCAACAGAACTTCAAACCTCAAAAAGGGCTGTTCTTTCATCACAACCGCTCCGTTGTAATGCACTTAAGAAACCGTACCTTGTGGCTTGCCATGTTGATTGGTGGTGCTAACTTCGCGCTGTTTGTTAACCTGTACTCTGTAATGGGCTTTAGGCTAGTATCCGAACCTCACTCGGTACCCGTTGGTTTAGCTTCACTGATATTCCTATGTTACTTGGCCGGTACGGTAAGCTCTAAGCTCTCCAACAAATGGACACTTCGCTTTGACCCGTTAAGCGGAATATTGATGGGCGTGTGTATTAGCTTAATCGGAATGCTAATTTCTGCAGTCGACAAAGTTCCGTTCATGCTAGCAGGCTTGTTATTGATTAGTGGCGGCGCGTTCTTCGCCCATACCCTTGCCTACTCTTGGGTAAGTCAAAAAGCACCGAGCGCCAAAGCGACAGCAACGGCACTTTACTTAGTTCACTACTACATTGGCGGGAGCTTAGGTGGTTTCTTACTCTTATATTGTTGGCAGCAGTTCGGTTGGAATGGCGTGATTGCGGGCGGTTCAATCTTCTATGTCGCGATATTTGCTTGGGTCTACCAGTTGAAACAGCTACAAGTATCGGCGTCTAAACTTGCACAAGCATAAGTACGACTAAGGTTGTAACTCAATTATTGCTTTTGATTGACGTCCGTTCTGATATCCTACGCAAAATTTCATTTCGGAACCTGTTATGTCGAACACTCAAAGCACAGATCTTCAAACCATCCACGACCAAGTAAAACAGTGGTTAGATGATGTCGTTATTGGCCTAAACCTGTGTCCATTCGCAGCCAAGCCACAACGTAATAAACAGATTAAGATCTTTGTGAGTGAAGCAAATACGGAAGAAGCGTTGTTGGAAGACATCATGACGCATTTCGTAGAGTTAGATAACACGCCTGTCGCCGAGTTAGAGACGACTTTGGTGGTTGTGCCTAACATGCTGCAAGATTTTTTCGACTACAACATGTTCATTGATTGGATTGAAGCGTTGATCAAGCAAGAAGATTGGGAAGGCGTTTACCAAGTAGCAACCTTCCACCCAGACTATTGCTTTGGTGGTGCGGATCCAGAAGACGATGAAAATCTAACGAACCGTTCTCCGTATCCGGTTTACCATTTGATTCGTGAAGCGAGTATGGAAAAAGTGTTGAAGCACTACCCTAACCCTGAAGCGATTCCTGATACCAACATCGCGAGAGTTGAATCCTTAACGCCGGAAGAACGTCGTCAACTGTTCCCTTACCTGTTCAGTTAATCGTTCAGCTAATCGCTAACAAGATGGCTCATATTCCTGAGCGTTCTTGATGATATGGACGAGAAATGAACTGATCTCGTCCATTTTGTTTCGCAATGTACAGGCATTCATCGGCAACTTTGATTAACGAGTCTAACGCCGACATTCTTTCTCCTTTGGTATATCCAGTACTCAATTCAAAATGACATGCACCGATTGATATGGTGACTGGCTTTCTATCCAGTGTGATTTTCTTCATCTCTTGCAAAAGAGTCATGAACTTATCTTCTACACAACTTGGTGTACTATTTGGATACCAAAGAATGAACTCTTCACCACCAAAGCGTGCCACAAACTCACCCTCTTGAGTGTTATTGCTCAGCACGTTCGCCACTTTCTTTAAGACAACATCACCCATTTGATGACCGTAAGTATCATTAACGACCTTAAAGAAATCGATGTCGACAACGGCCAAGGTTCCCTTTCCTAAAGAGCCTTTTAACTGCTCGACTTCCGCATTCAACGTTTTGAACAAACAACGTCTATTCGGTAAGTGTGTCAGAGGATCGTAAAGAGCTTGGTACTCTAACTTCTCGTTTAGCTCTTTGAGTTTTCGTTCTTGCTGCCTTCTAACCAGTTCCACTTCGATCCATGAGGCCATTAACCTCATAACGTCGATATCGAACTCTTTGAATTCACGATGATAAGGAGTCGGGCTTGAAAAGTTTAAGGTGCCATAAAGCTCATCATTGACGAAAATAGGGACACCAATGTAAGACTCCAGACCAAAAGATTGGTAAGCGGGATGCGTCGCATACTTATCGTGTTTGCCACAATGCTCTATGCAGATAGGACCAATCGATTTACAGGTAATTTCGCAATAGGTTGAACGATAATCGAAGATATCGCCACTATTGAGCTCAACCCCTTCAGGTGTGACAGAGTGTTCAACTAAGTAAGTATTACCCTCGACTTTAGATAAAATACCGATATCAAGGTTGAAGCGTTCAAGCCCCATGATAAGCAGCTGAGCGATCTGAATATCGAAGCCCTTCCGGTAATCATTGGTGATTTGATACAAGCGACGTATAACAATTTCGCTTTCACTGGCTTGGTTCATAAATGGAGTCCCACTGCAGCCGAAGTTAATGGCAACATTAATATTTGGTATATTAAGAAGAGTAAAGTGTAAAAAAACATAATAATCAATTGGTTTGTATGCAAAATACCTCATTGGTCCAATGAATAAAAGTCGACTTCTTCGACTTTGCGTTAGCACCCTATTCCTAGCTTTGGTAAAATAATCCATTAACGAAACAGAATGGATAGGAAAATGAACCTTTCTCAACTAAGCCAAGAAATCTACGATCACCTTTACCGCGACATTGAAGAGTTCCGCAATACTTTTGATCTGCCTGTTGCTGCTCCTGAAACAATGGACGAAAAAGGCGATACGCTACATACATCTCTAGCGATCGAAGAACTGACAGAACTTGCAGAAGCTGACTCAAAAATCGAACAAGCGGACGCTATTGTAGACAGCGTTTATGTTTTGATGGGGCGTCTGGTTCACCTTGGCCAAGCTAAGGTTGAAGACAACCTAGCAATCAGCTACCTGATCGACCTGCTATTGAATGTTTCTAAAAACCGCTCTATTGACTTCTTACCTTGCTGGGACGAAGTACACTCAAGCAACATGAGCAAAGTATGCCGTAATGAAACAGAATACGCAGAAACAGAAGCATTCTATGCTGAGCAGAACATTAAGCTAATGGCGGTTCAAAAAGGTGAATACATCATTGCTAAATGCGCTGAAGATTTTGTATCGGAAGGTAAAACAGTTCGCCAAGGTAAAGTACTAAAATCTGTACACTACCGTCCAGCCAACCTTGAGCCTCTTACAGCTTAAGTAGAGTTAAAACTGAAGCGCTTCAAAGCATCAGTTGACTGAAATAGAAAACGCCACGTTATTGTAACGTGGCGTTTTATTATCTGTCTGTAAATTCTAACTGTGTAGCTAAGCGCTATACCAGTCGTGCCATATGATAAGCCGCCACATATTCGCCATTTCTGAAAGCGAACCCTGCGGACTCTCCTTCAATCACGAAACCAAACTTCTTATACAGACTGATCGCTCTTTCGTTATCGGTATACACCGTTAACTCCATTCGCTTGATGTTAATCCAGTTATCACACAAGTCGATTGCTGTTGCGAGCAGTTGGCTACCGACACCTTTGCCTAACACATCGTCTTTAACACCCATACCAAATGAAGCCACATGTCGTCTTCTTGGGTTCACACACACTTCCATTCCCAAGTTGCCAACAATCTCATCGTCGATCATCGCGACATACGAGTACACGTTATCAGGCATATTAGAGATTCGTTTTTGCCAGCTTTCCAGAGATGGATTTGGGAGTTGCAGCGTACCGGTATAAGCATTAGTGCATTCGTAAACTTCTTTTATTCCCTTTGCATCTGACGGTTCAGACCGTCTCACTATAATACTCATCGCAACTCCTACTATTTTCATCGCTAAATATGAAACACATCCTTAATGTGCACCTAGACACACTATCAAATAGTGAATATTTAACAATAGGTTAGATGAAATTGTTTTTATTGGGGCTGACGTGAGGAATGTATCTGGATGTTCTGAAGAAGTAAATTCGTAGAATCAAGGTTAGTTAAACTCGAGGTCATTAGATATGGGCACCTCAGGTGTGCCCATATCGTGAAACCTATGGAGTTATTGAGCTGGACGCCAAACGCCCCATTTGTCATTTTCGTAAGTCGCTTTAGGGTTAGTACCACCTTGAACCCACCATTGTGCTTTCCATGACTGGTTCGAGTAAGTCACGACTTCGCCACCAAGGTAAGTCGCTGATGAGTCCCACGTACCTGGATCTGGCGTAGGGTCTGGTGTCACGCCACCGTCATCGACAATTACTTCAAAAGTGAAGGTTTCAACACTGTCGCTTTCAATCGAGCTAGCCATAAACGATAAAGTTTCGTTTGCAGTGATGCCAGTGGTATCAACTACGATAGAAGCCGTGCCGTTATTTTGAATGCTTACAGAAGTACCTTGAGTTTGAGTCAATGTCGCCGCTTCGCTTGTTGCAATTACAACTTTGTCGCCAGCATTCACTACGTTGTCACTCTTCACTAGCTCGTAGATGTCACCTTTCAATGGTTCAACACCACCGTCGCCACCATCAATCAACGTTAACTGACCAGAAGCACGGCTATCTTTTGAGTTGAAGAAGTTACGTGAAGGATCGTTTTGGAAGTACATGTAGTGCTGCATTTCAGCATGCCAGTCACCAATGAAGATCGCGCCATCTTTAAACTCTTCGTGCCAGCCATTAATTTCTGAAGCTAACAAACGAGCCCAATCGTTAACGTTTGAAGCATCAATGACGATGTCGAAGCTTCGCGCTACTTCACCATACTTGTTGATGATGTCGTATTTAACCGTATCACCAATTTCTGGCGTGCCAAACTGGTCAGAAACAAACAGGTCACCACGCACTAGATCAGGCTCTGGACCCGGCTCTGGTGGAGGGGTTGTGCCACCCGCGATAGTGATGTCTGAACAGTTGTAGAAGCCTTCGCCCGCAGCATCATCACGTTGCCAACGAACGAATAGAATCGCATCGCCAGAACGGTCTGAAGGAATAGTGACATTAATGCGGTACTTGCCGCCATTAACCGGAACGTTACCCTCTTCTTGGATAAGATCTAAGTCTCCCCACGCTAGGCCTTTGCTTAGGTCCGCGTTTGGTTTCGTTAGGTAGAACTCCCAGAAAGAAGGGTTGTGTGGCGCTGTCGCATTGAATACATATTCAAACGTACCAGTATTTAGCTCGGTACGAGTCCAACCAGTATGAGGCGCACCCATGCCGCGTTTTTGCGAATCGTTGGCATAACATAACGTGCCGTCAGGAATCGCCGCTTTTACAGCATTGATATTATTGAAATCTTGGACATTTTTCGCGTACTCGTTACGTTGAACAAACGGGTATGAACCCGAAATGTCTTTTGCTTGAGCACACGCAGCATTAGGTGGTGTACCCGACCAAATCCCGCCTTGCTCGTAACACGTGTTCTGACGCGCGCTTGGAAACTCAGACCAACCATGAGCATTTGCCACTGACGGCACACTCGATAGCATAGCCATACCCACTGCTATTTTTAGAATATTATTATTTATTGTTGTCACTTTCCCACTCTCTATTATTTTACCCTAAACACAAAACCAATTGGTTACTAACCAACCAGCACTGTAATTCGAAGGTTTATAGTTTCTGACTTAAAGAACAACGAAAAATATATACGTCAATTTTATCAATAACAGCGGATTTTATATTGATAGGAATCAGCATCACACAACTCAAACAAATGCGTTGTAGATAGATGATATTGGTTCGAATTATCAATTTTTACCGACAAAAATTACGCATTCCCTAAGAAAATAGATCGCTAGGAAGGTATTTTTTCATTGAATTAATTGGAGTGAAACGCTCGCATAAATAATGATATTGAGTGCTTTTTATCATCATTATTATTACGTTGTTGAGACTGCTGTAAAGTCGCTAAGCTATTGAGCGTATACGTTTATAAATGGATAAATCATTAAACGTTAATTTGAACGAGCTAAACTAATAGCGGCTATTCATGCCAAATCGATTCGACATATCATCGTCCATACGACCGCCCTTCCAACCGCCACCGCCCAACAAATTAAGTACATCACGCGCGTTATATTCCTCACCACCGAAGAAGTCATTAGACACATTATTACGCAGCAATTGAATGGCTGGAGCAATTTCAGCAGCAAGGTCTTGTGGATCAGCAAACAATGCTAAGGCAACCAGTTGTTGGCGCTTACTTAATTCACATGAACTCGTTTCTACTTGCCCAATAGAGAAAAAGTCACTGCTTCCGTACGCTTTCACCAACTTTGCAGAAAGTGATTTGATTACTTTCTTGATTCGTCGTCGTTGAATATATCTAAACATATAGATTGCCTTGTATTGATGAGCTTAAGTTAACCAAACAGCAGATAAGTTTGATTGTCGACCGAGATGCTTTTTACTTGCGTGTTAAATACGGATTCTAGCTGTTCAGGCACAAGCACTTGCTCTGCACTGCCAGATGCTTGTAGTACGCCCTTTTCGAGCAGCAGTACTTGGTCGGCATGCCTCAAGGTTCGGTTCAGGTCGTGGTTAGCCATAATAACCGCAATGCCCTTCTCAGCCACTCGTTCGATAAGCTTATACAGCAACGCTTCTTGAGCAATATCCAACGGCGCTGCAGGTTCGTCTAGGATCAGGAGCTTTGCGTAAGGATTGAGCGTCGGCCAAATTTGCAGGCACATTCCCGCCAAACGAACGCGTTGCCATTCACCACCAGACAGTGTCTGAATTGAACGATGAAGTTTGTCTGTGATGTCCAACATCTGGCTTATCTCTTCCAAAGCCGTGTTGATTTCAGTATCAAGGCCATGTGATGAACTTGGCAGTGATAACGCAAGGTATTGGAAGACTTCCAAGTTGAAGGCTGGCCTTGCGCTTTGGCACAAGTAAGCACGATGCAATGATAAATCTTGTAAAGACAGCTCCGACAAATCCTGCCCGTCGATCTTTATATCGCCTTTGTAACCATCACCAATTCCAGATATCGCTTCGAGCAAGGTACTTTTACCGCTGCCATTAGGGCCGATAACGTGAGTCACCTGCCCTTGCTTGAGCTCAAATGATAGTGGTAATAAACGAGCGCCGACGCTCAGGCTCTTAATTTGAATCATGATTTTTAATTAACATCCAAATGAAGATAGGCGCACCGATACTGGTGGTCATCACACCCAAAGGCAGCTCTGCGGAATCTAATAAGGTTCTTGCACAGATATCAGCAAACACCAACAACGCAGCGCCAGCAACGGCAGACAAAGGAAGAAGGTATTTGTTATCAGTACCAATCGCTAAACGCAACAAGTGTGGCACAACCAAGCCAACAAAGCTGATCACGCCACCTAAAGCTACCGCGCAGCCGACTAAAATAGACACGGCGAAAATTAGACGCCAGCGCAATCTCGGTACGTTTACGCCTAACTGTGCGGCATGCGTTTCGCCAATCATTAACTTATCTAGCTTACTACCTTGCAGGCACAGCCAAATAATCACGGGGATCATCACCAACGTGAGCGAGTGTTGATACCAAGTGACGCCACCTAAGCTGCCCATCAGCCAATACATCAATAAGCGTAGACTTAAGTCATCACTAAAATAGAACGCCCATGTCACCATCGCGCCAGAAAGAATGCCTAACGCGACACCCACTAGCAGTAATTTAGCCGTGGTGAGTCGCATCGTTTTTACCATGCTCACCAGTATCACGGTGAAACAGAGCGAGCCTAAAACGGCGGCAATCATGAACAGTTCTGGTGTGGGAGCAAACGGCAAGAAGAACAGCACGATAACCATCGCCAAACTTGCACCACCAGAAATGCCGAGCACACCGGGCTCTGCTAATACGTTACCCAATAAGACTTGTAAACTTGCGCCAGATACGGCTAACCCTGCCCCGATAGCAATAGCCGCCAATAGTCGAGGTAAGCGTAAATCAATCAGTAGTTTTTGTTCTAACGTGGACAATGTGCCCAGAGGGGAAATGAAAAGATCGCCAACCATTAGGTAAATCGCACTCAGCGCGACAAGCAGTGCTGCCATCAGATAAATGGCTCTAGTCCATTTGCGCTGTTTTTGGTGAAGAAGTTGTTGGAAATCCATATCAAGCTACTTTGAAAATGTTCGCGTAACCTTACCTGTATCCCCAAATAAACTCAAGGCTCACACCGTAATGTGAACCTTGATATTTCAACCAGTTGAGCGGTTGTTTTCGTCGTTTAAACCCGAGTCGATATTAATCGTACACAAGCTGACCATGGTCGAATCGCGTTTCAACTTCACACACCATTAAGGCTGCTCGTTGACCGATAGCAACATTACGATTAGGGAACACCACCGCTTCGTTTTCATTCTTAGCCATTAACGGTTTATCACCATCATGACCAAATACTTCACCGTGCTTGAACGCGGTAAAGTTCTCTACAGAATCTGAGAACATGAAATCGAAGTCATCATGTAAACGAACAATGGTTCTGCTCACGCGATAAGTGATGGTTCGCTTAGGTAAATGCTCTGGCTCAACTTCAGCAATCAAGTTACGCATCGCCAAGTCAAAAGCCGTTAGCTTATCAAGTTGGTTCTCACCAATTCTCGCGACCTGCCCTAGTTCCATTGTCAGTGCTTGCGCTTCGAAGTTTTCAGCACTGTACCAACTGAATGTACTGGTTGGCGCATTTGACAACAACACTGCTTCCACGTGCGCACTGTTAATGAAATCAAACAGCTCTTTACTGCGTACTTCGTGGCGAACTTTAGGGCTCACTGCAAACGAGTAATGCTTAGATAAACGGATTGCACAGTGCAAATCTAGATGCCAACGAGTGGCAGGTTCCGTCTCTTTGTAAAACTCAGTCACCAAGAACTTCAAGTTCTTCGCGATATCCACTTCTCGATTGCTCTCGTACTGCTTTTCATCAAACAGACGATTCATGTTCACATCAAGAAAACGAGTATGCGCGTTAGTGGCTTCTGGGTGAGCTATGATAAACAAGCATCTCGCGTTTACTACTTGGAAACCTGTTTCAATATCCTCAATGAGCTTATCGATCAGCTCCATTGGTGAAGTTTCGTCGCCATGAACACCGGTTGAAAAAATGATGTTCTTGGTTTCAGAATTAAAATCCGCGGGAATCACTTCCAAGACACCGCGTTGATGAAGCTTAATTTGAACACCGTTACTCAGTACGGTCTGTCCTGCAAACACTTCTTGCTCAAGATCTAGGCTGTCAAAAAGAAATGATTGGCGAAAGAGGGTCTTCGTCATGCGCTACTCCTTAATTGCACGGCCGTATGTTAATAAATTGTACATAGAAATTGTGTTGCTAGGATCGCACTTATCAACAGAAACTCCGTTATCACTCACAAATACTACCCATATATTTTTATATTACCTGCTGACTTTACTAACCGACATCTGTTCCAAATAACTTTCTCTATTTAAAGAGACTTTTGGTTGTTTCGGCTTATCTCAGGTTATGCCAGCAAGATAAGAGCCACGTAAGCTAACACAGCTCTTACCTGCTATGAACAGATTGAGATCAATTAATCTTCCTGATCGAGCAATCTTTCAAATTCATCGATTTGAACTTTGACCATGTCGATGCTTTGTTGCCAAAAATCAGCTTGAGTCAGGTCCATTCCTAAGTGCTTTTGAACGACTTCTTCCGCCATCATGCTGCCCGTATCACGAAGCAACGAAACGTAATCGCCGTAGAATTGCTCACCTTTCGCATCGCGCTGAGCGTAAACACCTTTACTGAACAGGTAACCGAACAAGTATGGGTAGTTGTAGAAGCTTACTTGAGAGATGCTGAAATGCAGTTTGCTCGCCCAGAAGTAAGGGTCAGCTTCTGTCATTGCATCGCCATACCACTCTTTCCAAGTCGTTTCCATCAAGTCACACAGCTGCTGAGCCGTTAGCTCGCCTTTTTCACGCTGCTCGTAGAAGGCTTTTTCAAACTCAAAACGAACGGGAATGTTCACCATTAATGCCAAAGAAGAAGAAAGCTCTTCCCACAGCATTTCAAGTTTCTCATTACGTGTTTGTGCTTGTTTTAACAAATGGTCTCGAACGATATTTTCAGCAAAGATCGAAGCGGTTTCTGCCAGCGTCATTGGGTAGCGTGTTTGACACAACGGCATGTCTTTCATCACCCAGTTGTGGAACGCGTGGCCTAACTCGTGTGCCAATGTCATTAAATCTGAGCGGCTACCGCTCCATGTCATGAACACAAGCGGAGTGCGTGTAGCAGCAAACTTGGTGCAGTAAGCGCCTAAACGTTTGTTGGCTGCTGGTGCGGCATCAATCCAACCATTATCAACCATCAAAGCGACAAAATCAGCCATCTCTGGATTTACTTCAGCGAACGCAGTTTTGATCACGTCGATCGCCTCATCAAATGGGTAAACCTTAGATTCAGCGTCACCCAGCGGCGGCATCGCAGCTAAGTGATTCCAAGGCTTCATTTCATCTAGCCCGTGAACTCTTGCCATTAACAAACCTGCTTTCTGACCAACAGCTCGATTAGCTTTCGCTACCGACATCATGGTGTCTAGCGTTTCTGGCACAATGCGGCTGCCGTGTAGGCTTGGATCTAGGAAATGCACATCGCTAATCTTCGAACGCTTTTTGTTTTCAGTCAGTCGCCAACCCGCCAATGCATTTAGAATCGAAGCAAAAGACTCTTGGTGCGTTTTCATCGCACCTTGAACCGCGCGCCATGCTGGTTCTTGTTTGTCGAATTCGCTGCCGTACAACAGGCTCGCGGCTTGTGAAAAGCCTAGGGCTTCCTCTTCACCGTCCAGCTTTAGCGACAGTTTTAAAGATCCGGTTAGGTTATCGTATAAACGACCCCATCCGTCACGACCATCAACCTTCATCGCTGCCAATAACTGCTCTTCAGCAACACTGAGTCGGCTGCTTGATAACTTACGAGAGCTTTCAATCGCAAAGCGCTGCCCTGCTACGTCCGCACTATCATGCTCTAATACTGCATCAATAAATTCTGGTTCTGCGTGAATTAGCGTATCTTCGTAAGGGCTGAACGCTTGAGACATTTCAGAGTTCAGCTTCGCTATACGACCAAGCAATACTTTCGCTTCTGTGTGTGTCGCGTCGACCGATGCGTGGCAATTAGCGAAGGTGTTGATTGTACTCAGTAATGTGCCTGCCGCTTCTGAAGTCTGAATCGCGTTTTGCATCGCTAGAATGATATGACGCTTTTCAACGTGTAGGTTCAACAGCTCAATGCACTGCTGAATGAGTTCAATGTCCTGTTCGATTTTTGCATCATTAAGATCGCTATAAGCAATGCTTAGATCCCAACTTGGTGTTGTCATGACTAAATTCCTTTCACGTAGGTAGTAATACCAATCAGGTATAGCGGCTGTGAACGCCGCTTTATACTTCTATTTATATTTCTGTTTCTATTTACAGATCTAAAAGATTGTTAATTCTTAAACTGTGTTTTTTGAACACTCAGAGAACAGGTATCCCTATCGATTTAACGCTGATAAAGCTCTGCGCAAACTGAGTGATTTGAATATGCGTTATCGATGCGTTTTCTATCGATAACTTCGAGTACAAACTCGGGTTTTTCCAATCAATATTAAGGCAGTGCGCTAGCAGTATGCGAATCACACCACCATGAGTAACCAACAATATGTTGTCACTTGAATCATTCAAAAGTTGCGACCAAGCTTGAGTTACTCTGTCGTGGAAGCTCTGTAAACTTTCTGCGCCAGTTAATTGATGATTAGCAGGGTCTTTCCAAAAGGTTTCTAACATTCCCCACTTGTCTTCAAGTTCATCAAATGGGACACCATCTACTTCACCGAAGTTCATTTCCTGAAAATCCGATGCAACTGATAAAGGCACAGACATACGCTCTGCAAACAAGCTCGCGAGATCACCACATCGTCTTAGTGGAGAGCTAACCACGCTATCAAAGGTAATGTCTTGTGTAGTTAGTGCCTCACATATCTGTTCTTGAAGATCAGAGTTGACCAGCACATCAGATAAACCATTGAGCGCAGCTTTTCCTTCGACTTTGCCATGTCTTAACAAATAGATGTTTTTGGTTGTTCCATTGACCATGTGTGCGACCTAGCCTTGAATATCAAGCAAGTGATTAGATGGTTTTAAGTGCAGCGGCAATCCGGCAGCAACCAGCGTGACGCGCTCAACGACGCGAGCTAGCGCTTGGTTCATTCGTCCTGCATTGTCCACAAACAAGCGAGACACTTTACCCAGCGGCACCACACCTAAACCGACTTCGTTAGAGACCATGATAATTTGCGCCGGACTTTGCTCGACGCTTTTGACCAATACTTCAACCACGGCTTCAACCTGTTCATTAGTTGCGTCATCACCCAGTTCAAAGATGATGTTGTTCAACCACAAGGTTAGGCAATCAATCAATACCACATCTTCTTTCTCAAAAGACTGCAGTTTTTCGGCTAATTCGACGGGTACTTCATGCTCAATCCACTGCTCGCCACGACGTTGTTGATGGTGCGCGATTCGTTCTCGCATTTCATCATCAAGATATGTCGCTGTCGCAATATAATTGAGGCGTCCATTTGAACATGCTTCAAGCGCACATAATGCTTGTTGCTCTGCAAAACTAGACTTACCAGAACGAGCCCCGCCCAATACCAAATGGCTGTTTCGCTGACTTGTTTGATTAATTTGATTAGCTTGAATAGTTTCATTCGTGTTGGTCATAGGAAGCCGTTATAGAAAGCCATTGTAAAATGCAGTAATGAATACAAGGTAAGTCAGCAACTCCATTAACTGTTGAGCCGCACCCAAGCAGTCCCCAGTAAAGCCGCCAATTCGAGCCGTTAACCACGTTTTAAAACCTGTTCTGAACAGATAGGCGACGACAGATAAAACCAAAGCGAATTCAAGACCAAACCACAGGCTAGGCAGCACGCCTACCAGCAACAAGAAGACAAGTTCGCCTTTGGTTTGCTTGTTGGCCAATGGTTTACTTTTACTGGTATCTAAATCACTGACATAAGGCATGTCGTAAATTAGCGATGCAGCAATCGCGCGGCTAAAGGTATAACTGGTCACGATTACCATAAACAGTCCCGTCATGCTTATGAGTTCATTCAACAGCACCCACTTGCCAAGCAAAGCCATAATCAGAGCAGACGCACCATAAGTACCGATTCGACTGTCTTTCATGATGGTCAAACGGCGTTCTAGGGTCATGCCGCCACCAATACCATCCGCCATGTCAGTTAAGCCGTCTTCATGGAAAGCACCGGTCAGCATCAAACTAAAACTCATCATCAAAAAGATGGCAATCGAGCTTGGTAACACAGTATCAAGCAACAGGAACAAACCGCCGCACAAGGCGCCAAGCAACAAGCCGACTGTTGAGAAGTAACGACCAGAACGGTTCATACGCTCTTCTGAATAGGGCGTATTCTTTGGCATTGGCAAACGAGAAAAGAAGCCCATAGCCAACGAAAACAGCTCCCACTGATAAGCAGCGCGATCTTTCAAAGATCTGTTCGGCGTATCACTCATTAAACTGTGACTCCGGCGCTCTCGAAGCTCGCCATGTTGTTATAGAACTCAGCGGCCGCTCGGATGATTGGCATGGCTAGTGCAGCGCCCGTGCCCTCGCCTAGTCTCAAGCCAAGATCAAGCAACGGCTCAGCGTCTAGAAGTTCTAATAGAATTTTGTGTCCTGACTCTTCTGAGCGATGCGCGAAGATCATGTAGTCACGGCAATTCGGTTCAATTAAGGTCGCAACATACGCAGCGACTGACACGATAAAACCATCGACCAGTACAGGAGTTCTGTTTTGATAAGCGCCAAGGAAAGCACCGACCATTTGCACTATTTCGTAACCACCGACTTGAGCTAAAATCGATTTAGGATCGAGTCCTGTGCAGCGTGCAACACCTTGCTCAACCACCTCGACTTTTCGTGATAACTGTTCGTTGTTGATACCAGTGCCTAAGCCTACACACTCTGCAGCAGTTCGGTTTGCTACCGCACTTAAAATCGCTGACGCGCTACTGGTATTGCCGATGCCCATCTCACCAAACATGATGATATTGGTGCCATTCGAAATAGTTCTAGATACAAGCTCTGAACCTAGTTCAATCCCACGTTCGACTGTTTCTAAACTCATTGCAGCTTCGTTGGCAAAGTTATTGGTTCGTGTACCCAAGCGCTGAGAGATCAACATGTCACTGTCTGATTCAACAGGCAACAATATCCCCGTGTCGACTACCGTGATATCGATATTATTCACCGCACAGAAACAATTGATCGCCGCGCCACCACTTAAGAAGTTCAACACCATCTGTTGTGTGACGGCACTTGGGGCAATACTCACGCCTTCGTCAGCAATGCCATGGTCGCCAGCAAAAATGATGATACTTGGCTTATTCAATTCGATGTGTTCAACCGCCGCTTCTTTGCCTTGGCTCTGAATCAATGCCAGTTGATGTGCGACTTTTTCGAGTAAACCAAGGGCACCGAGTGGCTTGGTTTTTTGGTCAATTCGGTGTTGGATGTACTGCGAGTATTGGGTATCTAACATAGTTTTTAAAAACGCTTATTCTGGGTACGTTGATATAGGGCTGCTACTTAGGTATTGCTACTTAGGGCGTGCGACAGAAAACACATTGGAAAGCGTGGCGTATTCACCGCCACCCAATCGAGATAAAGGATCAAGTGCTAACGCGTCGATCTTAAGACGCTCACTCTCTTTGTCGATCACGTCTTCGGAAATGTACACGGTTTCGACTTGAGCAAAGATAAGGCTTTGTGGCACTTCTCCAACCTCTTTTACTTCGTACAAGGTGCATCCAAAAGCGACCGCGCACTCTTTCAATCTCGGTAAAGAGAAGCCTTCAAATTCAACCAGATCAATGTTATTCGCGGTGACTTCCGAATCACCATGTTCAAGGGTAGCTGCTGTCGCCGTCATGGTTTCGGCAGAACTTGAAGAAGCAATGTGAATCACTAGCTTACCCGTTTCTAGGGCATTACGAGTGGTATCTTTGATTTCGCCGGACGGCTTCTTCCCAACCGATAACATCAGTAACGGCGGATTACTAGAAACAGGCGTGAAATAAGAGAAAGGCGCGAGGTTGTACTCTTGGTCAGAAGATTCCGTCAATGCCCACGCAATCGGGCGAGGAACAACGGTTTGTGTCATCAGGTGATAAATCTGAGTGGGAGCAAGAGTATCAAGCTTGAGGTTCATAGCACGTCCTTGGTCTATGTGAATTACGACTCAGTTTACGTGTTAAGCAAGGCTGTATCTATGGCTATGTGGCAGAAACCGCAGAGAGTGTTCTTAATTTAAACAGATCACACTGGTTTTTTCTCAGATTGACAGTCAAATTGACGAACCCTAAAACACAAATAATACTGATAATAGATTTATCAATAACTTACATTTTGGCATCGTTTATGCCTTATCTAAATTACTTATTAATCTCTCTATTGATAAGTACCCATACAGTGAATGCCCACAACACTGACGCTACACGAAGAAAGACAAAACAGAACAACGATTTAGGAGGTGTTATGATTCCAAATTCAAGTAAAAGAAAACCAAATAAATCAAGTAAGAAAGCTAGCAAAAAGGTAAGGAAAATCCCACTGTCCTTTACCTAGTAAGAAGCAAGAAAAGTAACAAAGCCCGTCGCCCAGCGGGCTTTGTTATGTTTAACGCCTAACTTAAGTTTCAAACCGCATTTATCTTTCCCACCGCCATTATGTTTCATATCGTACTTATGCTTCAGACCGTACTTATGCGTCGAGCCAAACTAAATCATCTCTTTTTCCATAAACAGGCGACTCCCCACATACTACTGACCACTCGTTTAACAAACTTTTATTCGCTTAAAATTCAAACACTGTTTATATTAAACAAGCACTTGTGGAGTGAAGAAGGGATTAAAATGAGCATTTCTGGAGACAAAACATCGGTCGTGGTGGCTGGTGCAACCGGGTTAATTGGTCATCATGTGATGAAGTTGCTCATCGATGAACCCGCCGTTGATCATATCTATGCCCTATCTCGCCGAGCGTTAGATTCACAGTTTGATTCCAACAAGCTCCACACACTCATTCACAGCGACCTGCAAGTTACCAGTTGGGATGATACGAATGCGACGCCTAAACTTGGCGTTATCTGCTTAGGTACGACTAAGAAAAAGGCAGGATCAAAAGAAGCACTTCGCAAAGTCGATGTTGAATTGGTTAGCCAAGTTGCACAGTCGATGAAGTTTCTTGGGGTACAACGCGTTGCCGTCGTTCCGAGCTATGGCGCTTCGCCAGATTCTTATTCACACTACCTTCGTTGCAAAGGGCAAATGGAGCAAAACTTAAAACGTATTGGCTTCAAGCAGCTTTTCATCGCACGCCCTGGGCCTCTGGTGGGTGAGCGTGATGAACCTAGAGCTGATGAAAAACTCCTGCAAAGTGTCTTTCCTCTGCTGTCTCCATTTATGCTTGGTAAGTTCAAAAACCTACGCCCTATTCAGTCGGAAGACGTAGCCAAAGCAATGTTGTTCCGGTTATTCGAAAATAATTTCCAAAATATCGAAATTTACTCGTCAAGTGACATGCTCAATTTATTGGCAAAATATCGCTAAAAAGCTCACCTATTCATCACAATGTTGAATATCCACCCATCCTATTGAGTGGGTATTACTAATCGTTCTAATAAATTACTTTTCCTTATTTTACGTTTTGTTACAGGTCGCTACTGTAGCTAACAGTATTTGCGCCCATATATCTAAGCGCCCTATCGATTTAAAGAGATTCATAAGGAAAACAAATGTCATTTTCAGCTATCGCTGCCTTAGCGGTATTCACTGGTATCCTCTTTTTTCTCTACGGACAGCAGAAAAAAGAAAACACACTTTCTCGCCTCGTTTTACTCGGTTTAGTATTTGGTAGCGCATTTGGTCTTGGTCTACAGCTGTTATTTGGTGAAGGCAATCCGGTCATCAACGAAACACTAGACTGGGTAAATATTGTTGGCCGTGGTTATGTTGGCCTACTGAAAATGGTGATCATGCCATTAGTATTGGTTTCAATGATTGCAGCAGTAGTGAAGCTTGAAAAAGGCGGCTCACTGGGCAAGATTTCTGGTATCACCATTTCTGTACTGTTAGCAACAACCGCGATTTCTGCGATTGTTGGTATTGTTGTAACGCAAGCATTCGGCCTGTCTGCTGAAGGTTTAACAGAAGGCGCTCGCGAAACAGCACGTATCGCAACACTTGAAAGCCGCATCGGTAGCGTTTCAGACCTAACAATTCCACAAATGCTGATCAGCTTTATTCCGACTAACCCATTTGCAGACCTAACGGGGGCTCGCTCTACGTCTATCATCGCGGTTGTTATCTTTGGTGTGCTAACGGGCATCGCTGCTCGTAAAGTGATGGCAGAGAAAGAAGAACTAGAATCTCCAATCCGTACTTTCGTTGAAGCGTCACAATCTATCGTTATGCGCTTAGTTAAGATGATCATGGCACTAACGCCATACGGCATCGCAGCGTTAATGGCGAAGGTAGTTGCAACATCAAGTGCTTCTGACATCCTCAGCCTACTGGGTTTCATCGTTGCATCTTACGTTGCGATTCTACTGATGTTCGTCGTACACGGTGTGTTGGTTTCTTTTGTTGGTGTAAACCCGAAAGAGTACTTCCAAAAGATCTGGCCTGTACTGACGTTCGCTTTCACGTCTCGTAGTTCTGCAGCAACAATTCCACTGAACGTTGAAGCTCAAATCACTAAGCTAAACGTGCCACCAGCGATTGCTAACCTGTCTGCCTCTTTCGGTGCGACGATTGGTCAAAACGGTTGTGCGGGTATCTACCCTGCAATGCTAGCAGTCATGGTTGCGCCTACAGTTGGCATCGACCCAATGGACATCAACTTCATTCTGTCTCTGATTGCTATTATCACAGTGAGCTCATTCGGTATTGCTGGCGTAGGTGGCGGTGCAACGTTCGCGGCGCTTATCGTACTTCCTGCTATGGGCCTTCCTGTAACGATTGCAGCACTGCTTATCTCTATCGAGCCACTTATCGATATGGCACGTACGGCGCTTAACGTATCTGGTGCTATGACAGCCGGTACGATCACAAGCCGCCTATTAGGCAAGAAAGACAAGCAACAAGATCTGGAACAAGCGAACGCTTAATGGGTTCGATTGATTCAAGCACTTGAGTCTCGTTAAACAAAAAAACCGATGCACATGCATCGGTTTTTTATTATCTGTTACTTCTAACTTCCATTACTTCACGAGCAACAGCTTAGAACACAAGTTGAATGACTTTTTCGGCAAGTGCTTCATCGTCGTCTTCACTTAATCCGCTGACACCAATAGCGCCAATCACCTGCCCATTTAATTCAATGGGAACACCGCCTTTAAAGCCAGTGATCTTTGGGTCAGTCCAGTAACTTAAGTCTTTACCAGTTTCTCTCGCCCAAGCACCTAAGTTACCGCTTGGCTGTCTATCTCTTGCAGATGTATAAGCTTTGTTCTGTGCTAACAATCCGGCTTGAACACTCACATTATCCATGCGAATAAACGCCAGTAACTCACCGTGCGTATCACACACGCTCACCGCGATTGCTTGTTGATTACGCTCAGCAATGTCTAGAGCGTTAGACACCAGTTGTTGCGCGATCTTTTGATTCAACATATTCATTCCTTATGGCAGTGCTTGACCACGTGAGTACACGTATAGGTTGTACCACTCTTCACGAGACAGGTTTATCTGAGTCGCGACTGCCGAAGCTTTGATTCGCTCTAGATTTGTGGTGCCAATTACAGGTTGGATACGAGCAGGGTGACGAAGCAAAAATGCCAACACAATCGCTTCACTTTCTACGCCATATTGGTTCGCTAACTGAGCCACGTAGTGCGCTGTCTTTTTCACGTTTTCATGTTCTGAATACAAACCTTGCTCAGCAAATCGGCCTTGTGCCAAACAGCCCCAAGCTTGCAGTTGGATGTTATTCAATTGGCAATGTTCAAGAGTGCCTGCGGCGAAGTCTGATTGATGGTGCCCTTGCGAGTTAATCATCACCCCATCATTCAACCAATCCAATTTGGCTAAGCTCATCTCAACTTGATTCGCGACGATGGGTTGCCCAAGCGCAGATTGCAGGTACTGAATTTGATGGCTGTTCATGTTCGACACACCAAAATAATCGACCTTACCTTGCGCTTTTAAGTTCTCTAACGTTCTTGCTAGCTCATCGAGTTCCATCAAAGGATCAGGGCGGTGCAATAACAGCACATCAAGCTTTTCAGTATTCAATCGATTGAGAATACCGTCTACCGATTGGCCTACCCAATCAGCCGAGAAATCATAACGACCAACATTGCCCTCGCCTTCAAAACGAATCCCACACTTAGATTGAATGAACATCTGTTCACGCAGATCAGGCGCTTGTTGTAATGCTTGACCAAAGGCTTGCTCAGCTTTGCTGAAGGTATAGATATCCGCATGGTCGAATAAGTTAATGCCCGATTCTAGTGCGGTGCCGATTACGCTTCGTGTTTGAGCAACATCCGCACTCGTCACTGGATTATCATTCCAGCCACCACCTAACCCCATGCAGCCATAGGCAATTTGCCCAACATTCGGTAGATAATTTGATAATGGGATACGTTTTTTGTCATTCGTTTTGTTTGTAGATTCAGTGCTGTTCGTCATATCGATTCTCGCTTAGAAGATTTGCTGACCAGAAATATGCCTCTATCATATTGTTCTTTTTAAAAAACAGAATATGCTAGTTACGAAATGATTGTTTGATATGACGAACAATAGATTGGTAGGAACGCGCGAATGAACGAACACAAAAGAATAGAACGACTGATCCTGTTTGTAGAACTTGCTCAGCAACTCAACTTTACCAAGGCAGCCGAAAAGCTCGGTATCTCTAAGAGCTACCTTTCTGAACAGATCAAACGTTTAGAGAACGATTTACAGTGCCCGCTTTTGGTCAGAACCACTCGCAGTGTTCGTTTAACCCAAGAAGGCGAACGCGCGTTACAACAAGGCTTAACGATTCGCTCGCAAGTCTTACAGCTTGAACGCAGTGTTTCTGAGCAACACGACATCGTCAAAGGCCTATTACGCCTCACTGCGCCAAAGATGTTTACTGAGGTATATCTATTCGATATCTGCCAACAGTTTAGGCAGCAATACCCTGAGATTCGTTTCGAGATAAACAGTAGCTACACCAACTTTAATCTCAATCAAGATGATATCGATATCGCGTTTCGTGCCACCAATACGCCACCTGACAACATGGTGGCGAAACACTTGATTAGCTATCAACATGATTTAGTCGCGACTCCCGGTTATCTTAACCAATTTGGTCGCCCTACCAATGTGAGTGACTTAAGTGATCATCAATGCTTAGCAACGCTGCACCAAACCGAGTGGCCTTTAAAATCGGTAAATATTGATGTGTCCGGCTGGCTTTCAAGTAATGACAACCACCTGCTTAAGCAACAAGCCATGGCAGGCAGTGGCATCATCCGTATTGCAAGTTACTACGTTGCGAAAGAGATCGAGCTTGGAGAGTTAGAGCGAGTGCTGCCTGATGAATGTCTGCAACAAGGCAACAGTATTTATCTGTTCTATCCGCAAGTTATTTATCCGGCAAAGAAACACCAAGTGTTCGTTAAATTTGTTCAGCATTACTTCGAAAACTTGAGAGCTTGATCATTTAAGAGCTTGAAGATTTGGTAGTTTAAGAATATGAAAGCTGAGTTAACGAGTTGAAGAAACGGAAACCGATGAACAGATAAATCAAATAACACGAAATAAGGTTTAAATAACCCTCTTGATTTATATACCTATATTTAGAATGGCATTATCGAACAATAATAAAGCGATTTTTCGAATGCTCTCATCGATGATTGTTCTTGATAGAAAGAAATTGTGCATTTGTTCAATAATACAATGAGTTATCTATGAATGATTAACATAACTGATATATGATGCACCGCTTCAGTATGTCACATCATCTTGGCACCAGTTCGATAACAGGATCCTCATGAGCTTTATTATATTATTACTTCTTCTGCTATTCGTAGGCTTTACACGTTTACTTCAGTGGCGAAAAACCTCTCTGTTTTTATCTCTTGTTCTTATATCGTCATTTGTGCTGATTGGTTCAGGTTTAATTCCTCGTTATTTACTGAACGATCTGCAAGCCGATTACGAAAATAAGCCTGATATCCAATGGTCTGACAATAACGCCATTGTTCTTCTGGGTGCGGGAACGCAGTTAATTAAAAGCACGCAAGAGTTCGAGCCAGCCTTTTTCTCTTTTGGCCGAATCAGTGAAACCGCCAGCCAATATAAAGATTGCGCCAAAACCCAAACCACATGCAAAGTGATCATCAGTGGTGGCGATGCACAAAATAACGGTGTTGCCGAAGCAGAAGTTTATCAGCAACAATTGCTGAGACTTGGCGTTCCGATGGGTGACATCATTCAAGAGCCAAATAGCGTCAACACTTGGAAGAACGCTCAGCTCACTAGTGACCTAATGAAGCATCATAAATTCGACAACATTGTGTTGGTTTCATCTGGCCTACATATTCGTCGTAGCGAGCTCTACTTCAACCACTTCGGCTTGAATGTTATTCCAGTGAGAGCCGACTATATGGCTGCTCAAATTTCATGGTTGCCATTGTGGTACAACTTTGCGGTCACAGATTTTGCTTTGCATGAACAGATTGGCTTTGCTCGTTACAACATTTACAACTTTATGGGTTGGAACAGCAAACGCGAAAAACCAGGTGATGCTTAATCTCTTCCAATTAAGTTAACTCGAACAATAAAAAATGCAGCAGCAATCGAACGGTTGTTGGCTGCATTTTTCGATCTTGCTTATCACAACATCCCTCCTTATTTGGCTTACTCAGTACTTCCCCCTCCTTTAAACAATAAACCTATCTAATCCATCTTGCTGGCCTAAATTTTCCAAGCCAACATACCAAATAACGAGGCTTCAAAAACAGAAACGTTCAACAATTAATCACCCATAGATTGGATTGTTGAAACTAATTGAAGTCATCAAGATAAGTCTTTATCAAACAACAAGTTGATCAGTACAACCTCCTGATATCTATAAGTATTTATTTTCAATTCATTTCAGTATTTTTGGCATTGTTTTATATGACAAAGTACACCCCGCTAGAGCCCCTCGGCTTTAAATAATATCAATAAAATCTAATAACTCGATTCTAATAAAAATAGCCAAATAATGGCATTTAGGAACTTATTCATGCTTAACGTCAGTAAAACCGTTCTATTTAGCTCTGCCCTCTGTTTCATCTCTTTTGCCACTCATGCCAAGATATATTCAGACCAAATCGTATTGGATAACCTCGGTGAAGATATCTGCCGTTCCGATTATCGTCCGCTCAGTAATACAGAAGCTCAAGAACACAAAACCGCCCTACTATCTCGCATGAATGTGTGGGACATTGCTGGCCTTAAAAATGACTGGGTGATCATGGGGTCTGGCTACCACGGGCTCATCAAACAAGGACAACCAAGCGACAATACCTGGTGTTACCCTAACACCCCAGACGCAGGCCTGCCTTACTACGAAGCGCAAGCTATCGAAACGAACAATAACCTTGATATTCAACGCGCCTTAGTCAGCGACAACACGAACTTTATCAGGCCACTGAGTTACTTGGCCCATAACCTCGGTTACGCTTGGGTTGGAGGCGATAGCGCGCGTTACGTCGGCCAAGACATGGCAATAAAACCGCTTAACAATGGTTGGGAGATTAAAGGCAATAACGATGGAAGCTGTGCCGGTGATCGCTGTGATGAGAAGACAAGCATCACTGTTGATAACTTCGCTTACACGCTCGATAACACATCGTTTTTACACGGTTCTATGACAGAGACCGACCAAGAACTGATTGAAACCGTCTCGGCTTATGCAATCAATGACGACGATCAGTCTAAACAAATCGTCGTTGACCTTCATTTTGAGCAATCCACACAATGGAGTAAAACCCAACGCTTCGACCTTGCTGATTCAGTCGTCATTGATGAAACCTTTCATTGGCCACAAGTTGGAAAGACAGAAGTAAGAGTAGCGCTAGAAGATGGCCAACGTTTCTCCGATACCAACAATGGTGCTCGTTTTGAACCAACAGAACTGGAAGCCATCATCACCGTGCCTGCTCACTCAGTACTTCCTTTTCAAGTAGAGTTCTTACGCTCTACCATCACTTACCCATACCGTATCAAAACCAGCATGAGTTACGACGTGAACTTCACAGGTTTCCTTCGTTATAGCGGCAATGCGCTAAGCTCACACCCAACAAACCGCCCGACGGTCTCTCACACCTTTACCATGGGAACCACCAGCGAAGATCAAGCCAATATCCGCTACCAATGGGATCACCGTTATATTCCTGGAGAGATGAAATGGTGGGATTGGAGCTGGGCAATCAACACCAATGGTTTAAGTAGCATGCAGTACGCCGCAGGTGCCAGTGTCCGTCCTTTCTACACCTATGTTTCAGGCCAGTTTAGTGCGGAGTCACAATATTCTGGAATGATCGATATTGGTACCGAGCACTCTATTGATTCATTTAACGCCATGACACCTTCAGGCGATTACACACCCTACTACGCTGGTGACATCAAGGTTCTGACTGACTTCGACCCTGCAGCCCTAGCGCAACTGGGTTATAACAGCGCTCAGCTAACGCTTACCCCAATGCAGCCATAAGCCCATAGAAAGTTTCAGCTGTTATTCCAAGCCCATTGCGTCTGCTCTGGGCTTGATTCGTCTTACATTCTCTCAGTCATACATCTGTATTAGCCGCTAAGTATTCACTTTCTGAATCGTTTTTCATTGACTTAAAAATGAAATCATAACGACACACTAATTTGCGTAACTTAGGGTGCAAATAGGCAATCAGATTACAGTGCCTATCAGGAGGATGTATGAAACCAAATCGATCTACGGTACTCACTGGACATGTAAAACACTGCCCATGCTGCTCTACCGAACTGGTCATCAAAGACCACATTCACGTTTGCCCGCGCAATGAAATTGGCGACTGTTACTTCGATGGCTATGACCAACACGAACAGCGCGCTAATACCGATTTTATCGATCATGCAAGTGCCAATGATAGCCTTGTTTACGGCATGTCAGAACACTAAGCGTTATTCAAGATTTGTTGAAGTCATTTCGCGCCAAAAAAAATGCAGCGCCAATCGAGTGATTGTTCGCTGCATTCTTAGATCCTGTAAACTTAGCTAACCATTAAAATGGAGCTAGGTAAAACGGATTACCACATTAGATCATCTGGGATCACGAAGTCTTTGTACGGGTCATCTTCGTCTACTTCGTCTGTGCTACCTGCCTGCGTATCAACGATAGATTCTTCGTCGCGCATAGCAATCTTGTTCGCTACTGCTGTTGGAATAACAACATAGCTCTCGCCTTGACGAGCAATACTTAGAATGCCTTTACTTAGTTGCTTTTGAGTCAGCTCTTCTACGTAAAGATATTTAACTAGCGTACCGTCGGTGAAGTTGTATTTGATCTCACCGTTCTTCTGTTCGATCTTGTTCATCTCAATCAGTTGCTTCACTTGAGCTTTAATTTCTTTGCTCAACTGTTGTTCTTTCAACTGTTGGTTTAGCTCTTTGTCTTTCGCTTGCTGCGCCAGTTTAGTTTCTTCAGCTGCCGCTTTTGCTTCACGAGACTGAACGCGAGACTTTTTAGAGCCTTTCTTCGCCTTCTTTAATTTTTTCTCATTTACCAAGCCAGCTTTAAGCATCTGCTCTTGGAGTGTTAACTTTGCCATGACTTTCCCAGTTCAGGATTAAAAACGGCACTATCATACCTGTTTTTGAGGTTTCTGTTTACTGAACAAGAGTAAATTACAGAACAATCGCAAAATTTATGCTGATAGCTCTAAGCTGTGTCCATATTCCCTTCTTGTTGCTCACAACCTCCACTTTACCGCGACACACAGTTTTCACTTAAGCACGCCAATATTGGCTGTTCCACCGACTCGAAAGCATTAACTGACCCTATTATTCGCGCGCGTACCACTTATCATTCCGATAAGACAATATGTTAATTTTCAATGGTTAATCAATTTTATAAAACCTTGGCATATATCTCATATTTGAATAAATGCCATAGAGTTATAACTCCAATGTCATAACTCTTGACTACGTTATTCTAGACATCAATCAATAAGGATAACGTAAACGATGAAAACTCAATGGACTTGGTTAGCTGCACTTGTGGCATCCACATCAATCGCTTCGACCTCTGCGATCGCAGACACCGACGTGTATCTCACCAATAACACCAATCAAGTGATGACCATTCAAGCCAACCACACTGGTACCGACCTGCTTCAACTCGGTGATGAGTGGCAACAGCATGTTGAACAGATTGGTCCTTGGGAGACGAAGAAGCTGATAAGTTTCAACCGCTGGACTGGTGTGAAATCTGGGAAGACCTATGAGTTTGACACTGTGGTATCAAACGCTGTGGGCGAAAGTGTCACGCTCAACCAAACCATGAAGGGACATTGGTATAACTCGACACTGCAACATGGTTTGAGTGCCGCAGACGTCAACCTAACATTGCATGACGATCGTAATATTCATCGCAGCACAACCGATGCGTTCGGGGTCAATGCAGAGCTAGCCCTCAAAGCCGATTCTACAGCGCGCTATGATGATATTTATTACACCATCACCCCACCAAAAGTGGATGAGCAACCAGAGCCGGATGCCAATACACTCAAGGTCATGACTTACAACATCTGGGCGCTGCCTGCCATCGCTTCACATATTGGTGACCGCTATGACCTACTCCCTCAATATGTAAAGGGCTATGACGTGTTGGCGCTTCAAGAGGTGTTTGCTAACGGCAGAGATGAGTTCTTGCGTGAGCTTGCGAAAGAGTATCCTTATCAAACTAAAATGCTCGATAAAGATGGGATTAACATATACGACGGTGGTGTGATCATTGTCAGCCGCTATCCTATCGTTAATGAAGCGCAGTATGTTTTCCCTGATTGCACGGGCACAGATTGCTTTGCTGATAAAGGTGTTAACTACGCGGAAGTGATCAAGAATGGTCAGGCTTACCATGTTTTCGGTACCCACACGGCATCATTCGATACGGACACCGCTCGTGATTACCGACAACGTCAATTCAAGCAGATGCGTGCACTGGCGCAGTCTCTGAATATCCCGGCATCAGAAACTGTGGTTTACAGCGGTGACTTCAACGTGAACAAGCTCAAGTTCCCAGACGACTACCAACAGATGTTCGCTAACCTGCAGGCTGATGAACCAACATACTCAGGTTACACCGCTTCTACCTTTGACCCACGCATCAACAACTTTGCGGGTGAACCTATGTCGGGTGGTGAAAACGTTGAGTATCTCGATTATGTGGTAGTGAGCTCGGAATATGCCGCCAAAGCTCATAACGACAATCGTGTGGATGTCCCAAGATCAACAAGCAGTGAGTTATGGAAGCACTACAACCTTTCAGACCACTTCCCTGTTAGCGCCGTCATTAAGTAACTCGGTGAACGCATAATGCATCGAGTTATATTAACCCTAATGCTCGTCTTAACGGCGAGCATTATTGGCTATTCGTGGTCATCAAAAACGAACGAAACAGCGCTATCTTCTGCTCAACACACAGAACCTAAGCCGCGTGTTTCTACGACAACTAATGACGATAATTCCACGCCTACTGCAACCGCTAGTTCGGAAAACTCCGCATCGCACAGCAATCAAGCCCAAGCTGGAGCACTGGACGGTAAAATTCTTGCTGAAAACTTGAGTGAGCTTGAAGGCAAGGCTTTGTTCGATGAACTCGATGGGTTCTGGAAGCTTTGCCAACAACGTGATGACTGCACTGAGCAACTAGCACGATTGAAATCAGAATTGCCGAGTATATGGTTTGAATTACTGAGCGACTATCCGCAGCTATCGGCTGACTGGCAATTAACACAAAGCACTATCCCACTTGAATCCATAGAGACTCTTGAAGATCGTGTTGCCTTATTCAAGCAATCTGCACAGCAAGTATGGGGAGAGTTGGCCCACCAGCTATTCGCTGACCAGTTTGCTCATCTGGATTTTACGCTTGACGCCAACACCCTTGAAGAGAACGAAGCGAGCCAGTTTTTGGCCAACTATCAAGATTTGCTTAGTGAATGGCAAAACAATACGGGCACGTTAAACGCCGAAACACAGCTTCAAAAATATGAACTGGCAGTATCTTTGATACCCAGCAGCTATAGCCCTGCTGAAGTAGCATCAGTCAAAGCCGACCTTCAAGATGCCTACTTAGATGAAGCGCAGGCCAGCAACATTGCCGCGCGAGAACAACAAGTCGCACAACAGCAACAAACCGTGATGAGTTATCACGTGCAACTGGATCAGCTCAAAGCGACCTTAGGCTCTCAACGTTCATCAAGTTATGCCACTTGGACTCAACAAGATTGGGACAGTTACTATCAGCAGCAAGTCACCGATTTCAGAGAACAGTTCTTTAGCAAGTAACGCCTTAACTTAAACCATCACGAAACTGAGCGGGCGTTTTATTGAGCCAACCTTTAAACGCCCTTCTGAAATTTGCAGGGTCGCTATAACCGAGCCTTTCACCGATGTCATCAATGCTCATGGTTGTGCCGAGTAATAGCTCTTTGGCCAGCTCCACTCGAACTTCGGTAAGCAATATTTGGTAACTGGATTCATGGGTCACTAGCTCTCGCCTGAGTGTACGAGAGCTACAACCAAACTCATCCGCGAGTTGTTCAATATTCGGGAAACTGCCTGCGGTTTGATAAAAGATCGTTTTGATCTGGTTAGTCAGCAGATGCTCAGAGTCCAACGTTTCCATTATCGACTGGCAAGACGCAAGATAGCGCTTCAGTGTCGCTGCATCATGAGTCAATAAGGTTTGCGACAAAACCGATACATCAAAACGCAGTTCACAATGGCTCTGCTCAAAAACTACAGGGCACTGGAAACGGTCGTCATAGAGCTTGGCGTAATTAGTGCGTGTATAAGGCAAAGCCAAAATATGAATATCCAACTCATGACCAGTCAGCTCTTTGAATAAAGAGACGATTGAACTCAAGAAATATTCACTGCAGAAAGGAAGCAGATCGCCCACTTCCAATGTGTTCTCAATCTGAATCACTGCTTGCTCGGAATCTAGAAACAATTTAACCGAGAAGATAGGACCGTTCAGGCGCAAATACTTGAAGCCCGACTTGATGGCCTCCCCGACATTTTGACTGGTTGATAGCGCATAACCCAACACACCAAAGTGGCTCAAGCTAGCGTGCTCTCCCAACCAAAGCCCCAAACCATCGTGAGGAAAACTCTGATTAGCCGCGCTAAACAACGAAAGCTTGTCAGCGTAAGTCAGTTTTCCATTCGGATCTCGCCAATCCATGTTCGGCAAACCCACATCATTGAGTAGCCTTTCAATATCGATACCTCGTTGCTCTAGCGTATTCAACAGCAGCGCGATATCTAATGTACCTAACTGGTGCCTATGTCCGGTTGGCTTATACTCCGCGATAATCTCCAATCGTCTCTCCTTATATCGAGCCCATTCCCATCAACATGACTACTCAGCCTTAACAACACATGCTGACAAAATCGTGATTGGTAACGCGCTCTTGTCCGAATATGACCTCCCAATTCTACGCTACTCATCGCACAATGGCTTTAGTTGTTAAAATAATGTGAACCATCGCAATGATAAAAACCAACCCAGCCCCACACAGTTTGATTAATTCTAATGGTCAGCCGATCATTGGGCATTTCGATGGCATCCTTAAACACCTAAACATCGAGAACTTTGACTACCGAAACTCGATGGATTCAAAAGCAAACCCTTGGCAGAAGCACTTCCACTATAAGCAATTCCAGTTTGTCAGCATCGTCACCGACACACACATTATCGGCGTCGCTATCGCGGATATTCGCTACTTAGGCTCGGCATTTTGTTATCTGTACGACATAGAAAACAACCATCTGCAAGAGTCATCTTGGTTGAGGCCATTAGGGTTTGATAAACAAGTTACCGCTTCGCCATTTGACGGCACGACAAACATTGCAGGCCAAAGTATCACCTTTAATATTGAAGGCGGGCAATGGCAAGTTCGATTGAATACCAAACTCATCAAGGCCGATATCGCTTTAGAGCCTGAAACCGACAGCTTGCCAATGGCGATGTGCAGCCCAACGGGTTATTCAGGTTGGACTTACACCCAAAAGCACAATGCTTTACGCATCAGCGGCGACATCCAAATCAAAGGAGAATCACTCGTTCTCCAACAAGCTCGTGCCGGTTATGACTTTTCAGCGGGTTACATGAGGCGTGATACCAGTTGGCGCTGGGCAAGTATCAACACGCAATCCAATGGCACAGATATTGGCCTAAACCTCGCGGCGGGCGTGAATGAGACTGGAGGCTGCGAAAACGTATTGTGGGTCAGTGGAACCAGACACTTACTTAACCCGGTACAGTTTACGTTCAGTCGCCAAGACACGAATTTACCTTGGCAGATAACATCACAAGATGGACGTATAAACCTGACCTTTACGCCCTTAAATAACCGCAGCGAAAAGCTCAATTTATGGCTGTTAAAGAGTAACTTTCGTCAGTTCATTGGTCACTTTTTTGGCTCGATTGAAGACAACAATGGAGTGACA
Organism: Vibrio sp. 10N.286.51.B11; assembly: GCF_041469245.1. NCBI lineage: Bacteria > Pseudomonadati > Pseudomonadota > Gammaproteobacteria > Vibrionales > Vibrionaceae > Vibrio > Vibrio sp. 10N.286.51.B11. Next base: position 315,580 of record NZ_JBFRKI010000007.1, read on the forward strand.
CATCAACTCGATGGTGTTCTTGGCCTAACAGAAGATCACTTTGCTTGCTGGTAGCGAAATTCTGCTGATTGAATCTCAGGCGAGCAAGTCTAAGTAAACTTGATACTAAGAACGCGTATGGCGTCTCAACAAGGATAAAACATGAATATCGACGCATTAATCAATCACCCAGAATGGCTACTGCTGGTATTAGCGCCCTTGTTCGTGGTGTGCATGTTGGCTGAGTATTTTATCGGTCAGAAGCAAGGTCGACTGCCTGATAACTCCAGCTATAAGCTTTCAGAAGTGATGTGTAATTTCACGCTGGCGGGAATGCATCAACTCTCCGATTTGCTCACCGGGTTATTGGTCGTGCAGCTGTATCTCTGGATGTTTGGTTGGCGCTTAATGGACATTGAAATGGGCGTGCTGAGTTTTGTTGTATTGATGGTGTTGCAAGACTTTTGCTATTACTGGTTCCACAGAGCAAGCCATCGTGTTCGCTGGATGTGGGCAGCACACGTGGCACACCACAGTTCAGAAAGCATGAACTTCAGTACGGCTTTCCGTCAAAGCTTAATGTATCCACTTGCTGGGATGTGGCTTTTCTGGATACCGTTGGTCATCATAGGTTTTGCCCCTAAGTGGGTCATCTTTGTGGTGCTTCTCAATCTAGGTTTGCAGTTCTTCGTCCATACACAATGGATACGAAGCTTGGGGCCACTTGAATACATCTTTAATACCCCTTCGCATCATCGAGTACATCACGGCAAAAACCCGCAATACATTGATAAGAACTACGCCGGCGTTCTTATTATCTGGGATAAGTTATTTGGTACATTCGAACCTGAAGTTGAAACTGTACGTTATGGCGTCACCAAACCCGTGAACAGTTTTAATCCGATAGTGGTCACCTTTCAAGAATGGAAGGCCATATTCAAAGATTTGAAGAACCGAGAGTTAACCATGAAGCAGAAAGTCCAGTTGATACTCTCGCCTCCATCGGATTAAACGGACGATAGACAGATTGTATTAACTAAGAAACCGCCTCAATTGGTTTCAAAACCTTCCCCACTGACTCGATTGAATAGTAAAGCACCGTTTTCCGGCAATTTATTTGTGATCTGGGTTGCACGCGTACCGCATACTATCAGATACTGAACAAAACTAACCTTCAGCCACAGTAAACGTTCCGCGCTTGCTGTTCAGGAAATTCAATGAGTTCAGATAATCAGCCAACCTACTTCTTTTTCGATTACGAAACATGGGGCGTTAGCCCAGCAAAAGACCGTCCGAGTCAGTTTGCGGGTGTTCGTACCGACCAAGATTTCAATGTTATTGGAGAGCCTCTGGTTATCTATTGCCAACCTCCCGCTGATTACCTCCCTGCGCCTGAAGCTGCACTGATCACCCGTATCACACCACAAAAAGCGGCTTCACAAGGTCTCCCTGAGCCAGAGTTTATCGCTAAGATCCATGCTGAGTTAGCGAAACCTAACACCACAAGCCTTGGCTACAACAGTATTCGATTTGATGATGAAGTAACGCGTTACACCTGTTACCGAAACTTCATCGACCCATATGCGTGGAGCTGGCAGAACGGCAACTCTCGTTGGGATTTATTAGATGTAATGCGCGCTGTTCACGCACTGCGTCCTGAAGGCATTGTTTGGCCAGAGAACGAAGAAGGTTACCCAAGCTTCAAACTGGAACACCTATCTGTGGCAAACGGCATTGAACACGAGAACGCGCACGATGCGATGGCCGATGTTATTGCGACCATCGAGTTAGCGAAGAAGCTGAAAGCTGCGCAACCTAAGATGTTCGATTACCTTTACAACATGCGTCATAAGCGTAAGCTGAATGATCTGGTTGATATCGTAAACATGACACCATTAATGCACGTTTCAGGCATGTTTGGCCGTGACTGCAACTACACCAGCTGGATTGTGCCTATGGCTTGGCACCCAACCAATCAAAATGCGGTTATCGTGGTTGATTTAGCCAAAGATCCAAGCCCACTGTTAGAACTGGACGCTGATGAACTCAGAGAAAGGCTCTATACCAAACGCAGTGAACTGGGTGAAGACGAACTACCCGTACCCATCAAATTGGTTCAGCTAAACAAGTGCCCTATTCTTGCTCCAGCCAAAACACTAACGGCTGAAAATGCTGAAACCATCGGTATCGATCGCCAACAATGCCTGAAAAACTTGGCACTGCTGCGCGAACACCCAGAGATCCGCGAAAAACTGATCGGCCTGTATTCACAAGAGCGCGAGTACGAAAAGAGTGATGATGTTGATACACACCTTTACGACGGTTTCTTTTCACCTGCTGATAAAACAGCGATGAACATCATTCGCGAAACTGACCCGAACAACTTGGCGGCTTTGGATATCACCTTCAGTGACGAACGAATTAAACCGTTACTGTTCCGTTACCGTGCGCGTAACTTCCCATGGACGCTCGACGAAGCTGAGCAATTGAAATGGGCGAACCATTGTCGTGAGTTTTATGAGTGCCGTTTAGAAGAGTACATGCTCAACCTTGAAAACCTCGCGCACGAACATGAAAGCGACGAGAAGAAAATGGCTATCTTGAAGGCGGTTTATCAGTACGTAGAAAAGTTAGCTAGCTAATTCCATTATCAAGAGACGTAACACTTTGAAAGAAAGATTGATCCAACTGGTTTACTGCTTAATCTCCTTCACCTTAATCATAGGTGCACTTACAGCAGGTAACGCGTTACAGCACTTTTTGGATACCTCAATTCCAGGCAGTATTTTTGGCATGTTGATTCTGTTTGCCGCCATGGTGATTGGTATTGTTCCTTCGCACTGGGTACAGCCCGGTGCAAGCTTGATTATCCGCCTAATGATCTTACTGTTTGTTCCGATCAGTGTTGGGTTGATGGATCATTTCGACATGCTCATCACGAACGCATTGCCAATTATGGCGAGCGCCGTTGGTGGCACATTATTGGTGTTAGTATCCTTATCATGGTTCTTAGACCGCTTGCTTTCGAGAGGTAACTGATCATGTGGATTCTACTCACCATCGTGGTATTCCTATTTGCTCGCTGGGTAAGTCAAAAAGTAAACTCGCCGCTGTGTAACCCCCTGCTTATCAGCATTGGTATCATCATTCCGATTCTCACGTTCTTTAGAGTACCGTTTGAGACTTACTATGCTGACAACACTTGGATTACCTACATGCTGCAGCCTGCGGTTGTTGCACTTGCTTACCCACTTTATGAGCAGCTACCTCAAATCAGAGCCAACTGGCGCATCATTACCTTTGCGTGCACGCTAGGCAGTGTGATGTCGATGACAACAACGGCAGTGATCGCAGTAGCATTTAAAGCGGACTTAACTTTGATTGCGAGCTTGTTAGGCAAATCAGTCACCACGCCAATTGCAATGGAAGTATCGAGCCATTTAGGTGGTGAAGCAGCGATTGCGGCAATACTGGTATTGATTGTGGGTCTATTTGGGGCAATTTTTGCTTACCCAATCTACAACCTCATTGGTATTAAGAGCCCGATCGCCCGTGGTTTAACCATGGGTACCGTGTCTCACGCTTTAGGCACCGCGACTTGTGCGGAAAAGAATCAGGAAGATGCAGCATTCAGTTCTTTGGCTCTTGTGCTTTGTGGCGTCATTACCTCAATCATCGCACCGAGTATATTTTCGCTCGTGGTTTGGTTCTATTCTTAACCTAAACGATCACTACGCGATTCAGCCCAACCAGAATGCTGTTTATTACAGTGTCTGTTTGGGCTTTTTATTCGCATTTATTTAGCAATAGCAGTCAAGTCACGGTCTTTTACGAGCACTAAGTGCGATATCAGCTGTATAAATGGCTCTTGCAATCGATTTCATCTGTGACTTCACTCTAATTATGCAAGCCAATGTAACAACAACAACGCAATAGTGATCATTGTCACAGACAAATCCTGAGCATTGCATAGAATTAAAGCCTAAGGTCAATTAAGGATTCAACATGAACAGTCGTATTACCCTGGCGCTGGAAAGTGCTCCATCATCAATGAAAGCGCTTTTGAGTGACATCGTATTAGCAGACAACTTTGACGCGACATTGTCTCCAGAACAATTTGCTAGCCTACTGCAAGCAAGTGGTCTAGCGGATGACGAACTACGTATTGCGCTACTTCCTTTTGCCGCAGCGTATTCTTACGCTCCGTTATCTGACTTTTATGTTGGTGCAATCGTGCGTGGTTTGTCTGGTACTCTGTATTTTGGTGCAAACCTTGAAATCGCTGGTGCTCAACTTGGTCAAACCGTTCACGCTGAGCAATCTGCAATCAGCCACGCTTGGATGAAAGGCGAACTCGGTATCTCAGATATCACCATCAACTTCAGTCCTTGTGGTCACTGTCGTCAATTCATGAACGAACTGACCACAGCAAAAGAACTTAAAGTTCAGCTTCCACAACGTGATGAAATGTCTCTGCAAGAATACCTGCCAGACTCGTTCGGCCCTGCCGATTTAGGTGTGACGACTGGCCTAATGACTAAGCTTGATCATAAACACACGACTGAAGAAACAACGCCTATTGTTGTAGAAGCGCTAGCAGCACTAAACCGCAGCCATGCGCCTTACACCAAAAACCTAAGTGGTGTTTCACTGCAATTGACGTCAGGCGAGGTTTTCACCGGTGCTTACGCTGAAAACGCAGCGTTCAACCCGAGCTTACCTCCTCTACAAGTGGCGTTGATTCAACTTAAACTGGCTGGCTTCGATTTTGAACAGATTGAAAGTGCAGCGTTGGTTGAAATTGCCGAAGGTAGCATCAGTCACCTAGCGGATACGCAATCTACATTAGAAGCGATTAATCCCGACATTCCAGTGACTTACTTAGCAATCTAAGTACATCTAATTAACAAAATTTTAAATAAGCAGCCCTATTTAACGGGGCTGCTTTTTTTATGCCTGTAATTAAAGCAACAATTTGCGCAAACGTTTGCTTTTATCATTGAAATAAGTATGATCACCCCGTTTTCAATCAATCGCTCAAAAGATCGGAAGGAATTTCTATGTTTGGTACTGCTACTCGTGAAAATGCTACTCGTGTACTTCTATTAGGTTCAGGTGAACTCGGCAAAGAAGTTGCTATCGAGTGCCAACGTTTAGGCTTGGAAGTTATTGCATGTGACCGTTACGCAGACGCACCCGCAATGCAAGTTGCACATCGTAGTCATGTATTAGACATGTTAGACGGCGATGCACTGCAAGCAGTCATTGAACTTGAAAAACCAGATTATGTGGTTCCTGAAATTGAAGCTATTGCCACCAGCAAGTTGGTAGAACTAGAAGCGCAAGGCTTAAATGTCGTTCCAACTGCGAATGCGACCAAGCTAACGATGAACCGCGAAGGTATCCGTCGCCTAGCTGCAGAAGAGCTAAAACTGAGCACTTCTCCTTACCGCTTTGCAGACACCTTTGAAGACTTTGCTGCCGCTGTTGAATTCGTGGGCATGCCTTGCGTTGTTAAGCCAGTAATGAGCTCTTCAGGTAAAGGCCAAAGCGTTATCAAAACGGAGGAAGACATTCAAAAGTCTTGGGACTACGCACAAGAAGGCGGTCGTACTGGCGCGGGTCGCGTAATCGTTGAAGGCTTCATCGACTTTGATTACGAAATTACGCTACTTACCGTTCGCGCAGTCGACGGTGTGCATTTCTGTGCACCAATCGGCCACCGCCAAGAAGATGGTGATTACCGTGAGTCTTGGCAGCCACAAGTCATGTCAGACAACGCACTTAAAACAGCGCAATACACCGCTGAACAAGTGGTTAATGCACTAGGTGGTCACGGTATCTTTGGTGTTGAACTGTTCGTTAAAGGCGACCACGTGATCTTCAATGAAGTCTCCCCTCGCCCACATGATACTGGCTTGGTTACTCTGATGTCTCAAGACTCATCGGAATTTGCACTACACGTACGCGCATTTACAGGTATGCCGATCAAATCAATTACTCAGTATGGCCCTTGTGCCTCTGCCGTAATCCTTGGTCAAGGCACATCAACGAATATCCGCTTTGAAGGCCTTGCAGAAGCGCTAGACGCACCACAAACGCAAGTTCGCTTGTTTGGTAAGCCTGATATCGATGGTCGCCGTCGTCTTGGTGTGGCGCTTACTCGTCGCAACAGCACTGAGACAGCGATTGAAGATGCAATTGAGAGCGCGTCAAAAGTAAAAGTGATTTACTAACCTGCTATTCAATTCTGAACAATCACGAGTTCAAATCTGAACAATAAAAAAGACGGGCTATCGAGCCCGTCTTTTTGTTGGTGTTATCTGTTGGCTTAACTAAGCAGACTGAACTTAAGCGTCTGACTCAATCAAATACACTTCTTCACAGAAGCGAGACAAACCTTTCTTAGCAATCTTCGGATGTTCATCGTCTGCGATGTCCTGATTCAACAATGTGATCTTATAACCTGCGAACAACTGATCGATTTCTAGCTTAGGCACGCTAAACGGAGGCCCCGCCATCTCGCTTTGATCATAATCCAGAGTCACCAGAAGGATCTTACCGCCCGGTTTCAGCAGTTGTTTCAAACGCTCGACATACTGCACTCTCATCTCTTCAGGCAATGCGACTAAAGACGCGCGATCATAAATGGTATCGACAGGTTGGATTGGCGCTGAAAAGTAATCGCCCGTGTAGATGTTCAGTTCATCGAATTGGTAGAGCTCGTGCTGACCGCTAATTTGAGTCACAGTCGGGGTATAAAGGTGCTCTGCAAAAAATGCGCGAACCGCAATCTGGCTTAACTCGACACCTTGAACATCTTCATGCTTTGAAGCTAGCCAAATCAGATCTTCACTTTTGCCACAAAGTGGAACAAACACACTCTTCTCGCAGCTAGGCTCAGTCTTTTCCCAAAATTTAATCAGAAGTGGGTTTACATCTTCGAGGTGGAAACCAATTTGGTTGGCTGCCCATTTATTGTGCCAAAATTCAGGATTATTCATCTTTCGTTCATGTTAAACAGTCATAATGCAAGGGTACAGTATAGAGAGGTAAGAGCAACCTTAGCTTGGTTTAAAGTACTAAATTGATTTCGATAAAATCAGAAACTGGCTAAGTTCAAAGTTCTGATAATTGCGGAACTAACGGTTGGGTTATTTGGCTATATCTTCACATTTTAAAGCAATATTAAACGTTAGAATTGGTTTCTGTCTTAGCTAGCCTCATTTAATATGTAGTGAAATTAGTTAAGCTGTTTTTACTCTTGTGCGTTACTGGTTACCCCTTTTGACTACCCGTTTTTTGTAACCTTGTATTTTGGAGTTTGAATGAGTGTATTTCTCCGTACGACGGCCCTAATGCTTTTGGTATTGAGCCGAGCGCCTGCATTCGCAGCAGCACCTGTTTCAACAAGTTCAACAGATCAAACGCGCACTCCTGCGCAAAACCAAGTATCTTCAAACGTATTCCGTCATAGTTTGAGCGGCCTTTACGGCATCAAGGCCTTCGACTCACGCCCGACTCAGCCTTACACCGACTTCGATATTTTGTACAGCAAAGCGCATCAAGGCCAAGCTGAACTAGAAACTATCTGTAAAAGTACTGCCCTACTCACCAATTCTGAAGCGCTATTTGCTGGCGTTAAATCTCAAGCTCGCGCAGAAGAAAAAATCGCCCTTGAGCTTGATGGTGATGTGACAAAAATTACCGACTTAGCCCGTGCAACTATCATCGCGAACGATGTAGAGAGCTTGGTTGAAGTTTACGAAGCGCTAAGCCGTGAAGCAGACGTTGTTAAGCTGAAAAATAAGTTTAAATCGCCGGCTGACTCTGGTTACCGTGACCTTAACTTGTTGGTTCGTTTGCCTAAAACCAACATCATTGCAGAGGTTCAACTTCACTTAAAAGCGATTGCTGATGTGAAAAGTGGTCCTGAGCACGAGCTGTACGAAATTATCCAAGGTATTGAGCGTCACGCAATTGCAGAACATCGCCCAATCAACGATATCGAAGCGGCACAAATCAATAGCCTACGACGCCAATCTTTAGAGCTTTACCAACAAGCATGGCAACCGTACATTACAACGCACATTAAAGCGGCTTAACACATAGATAGGCTATTCCAATAAACATCACAAGGGCTGCACTCGCAGCCCTTTTTAGTACTTGTTGAGTAGCCTCTCCACTTCCTATCCCAAATAATCAGATCGTTTAAATTTAGATCTCAGTCTCTTTTCTCCGTCGAACATTTCTGTTTCTATAGCGAATAAGCTTCTGACAAGAAAAGGAATTACGTCAATGCAGAATAACAAATCCATGCTTTCCATCGCGCTACTTGCTGCGTTTTCTGTACACGCTAGTGCTGACGAATGCGGAAAGATCACCATTGCAGACATGAACTGGAACTCGGCGAGCCTTATTGCTCATGTCGACCAATTCATTTTGAATAACGGCTACGGCTGTGAAGCGGACTTAATCCCCGGTGATAGCGTCCCTACGGGCACGTCAATGATTGAAAAAGGTCAACCTGATGTTGCGCCAGAGCTTTGGACTAATGGCATCAAAGAAGCGTTGGATAAGGGTGTTGCGGATAAGCGTCTACGTTACGCGGGCAAGTCTTTGGTCAACGGCGGTGAAGAAGGTTTCTGGGTACCAAACTACCTTGTTGAACAGTACCCAGAGCTTACAACCATTGAAGGTGTGATTAAAAACGCAAAGCTGTTTGAACACCCAGAAGATGATGAGAAGTTTGCGTTTTATAGCTGCCCTGCGGGTTGGACTTGTCAGATTACCTCCGGTCACCTGTTCGATGCGCTTAAGTTAGAAGATCACAATTTTGAAATGGTTGATCCCGGCTCAGGCGCCGCTTTAGCAGGTACGATAGCGAAAGCTTACGAACGCAAAAAAGCATGGTTTGGATATTACTGGTCGCCTACGCCTGTGCTAGGTAAGTATGAAATGGTGAAGGTTGATTTCGGAAGTGGTACTGACATTGAGGAATTCCGTAACTGTACGACACAACCTGATTGTGAATCTCCTAAAGTGACCATGTATCCACCAGCACCGGTTCACACAATCACCACAGAAGCCTTTGCTAATAACGAACCTCTTGCCTACCAATACTTTGAAAAGCGTGGTTTTACCAATAAACAAATGAGTGAGTTGCTGGCCTGGATGGAAGACAACCAAGCCGACGCCGAAGAAGCCATGTATTACTTTCTAGAAAGCTCACCACAGGTATGGAAGCCTTGGGTGTCTGAAGACATCGCAAGTAAGGTTCAACAAGCCCTTTAGAGTGAAGATTCAAAGTCAGAGGCCTAGCCTCTGTTTTCGCATCTAAAGCAAGTTCTTACCGGACAGTAAATAGATGGAGTTTGAGAAAGGTTACTAAAAATTAAAGAAATGCGTTTAGCTTAAACTCTATGCAGATACAAAAAGACCACGCTAGGCGTGGTCTATTGCTTGGCTACTTCTCGATTTTAATATTTTCGACACGGGCCTTTAGTTTTTGTCCCGGTCTAAAAGTAACAACACGTCGAGCAGAAATTGGAATGTCTTCACCAGTTTTCGGGTTACGACCAGGTCGCTCGTTTTTCTCGCGAAGATCAAAATTACCAAAACCAGACAGTTTTACCTGTTCGCCATTTTCGAGCGCTTTACGAACTTCTTCGAAAAACACTTCCACCGTTTCCTTGGCATCCCGCTTGCTGTATCCGAGTGTCTCAAACAGGTTCTCAGCCAAATCGGCCTTCGTGAGTGCCATAAAACTTTCCTCAAAGCTATGTTAAACATTGCTACCATCGCCAGTAGCGCCAAAGCATTTACCCTATTCAATCAATGAGATAAGGTCATTTACTAGGAAAGTGTATGCCAAGCTTCTGATTTTCGCCAACTTTTTTATCTTAACTATTTAATTATTCTTTCAAATCAGAAAGATAACTCGCTTCAAATTTCACATATATAGCTAAAAACCATCTACTCAACAGTAACGAAATGGAGTTATATTCCATACAAACAACCATTAATAGAATTTAAAACTTTAGCGAACTAAATAATAATTTTTGAGACTTTTCTCCGATACCCAATAAAATCAGCCACTTGATTTGATATGGGACTCAACAAAGGTTACTAAATAAGCGTTATTAAATATAAGATTTGTATCATTTCAGAATTTAATTCGAATTCACTTATAAAAGCCTATGTTCTTTTGAGGTTTTCGGTTACAACTTAACAGAGGATGGCTTGACGGAATCAGAACTCGATGAGTGTATCGAAATCAGAATAGAAATGATCGGTCTAGAAATAGACGATGATCTTGAGAGCCAGTTACTTGCGTGTATGGTTAGTTGATTGCTTAGTAAGTTGGTTATTTAAATAACTTCACTTCTTCGACATAGAATAAGACCTCACAAGTGCGAGGTCTTATTTGTCATTCAAAGCTGCTCATGCAATATCAGCTTTCTTCAATCATTTTTGTTCAGCAAGTGTTTGTGTCGCTTTGGTATTCGTTACATTCGCAGGTTTCACAATCAAACCAATTCCGACAAGAAACAGTATTGATGCAACAACCTGAGCCACAGACAGCACCTCATCATACATAAAGTAACCGCTAATCAATGCGAAGATAGGCACTAACAAGGTTAACGGCGCGGTCGTACTTAACGGGTATTGGATTAGCAGCTTATTCCATACCCAATAACCAAATAGCGTGGTTGGGTAAGCTTGAAACAGCACCGCAATCGTCGTGTTCCAATCCCATTGTTCGATGCCCTGCCAGATTATTTGGTCACCGTGTAACATCACGGCAAATAACACTAATGGCACTGGAGCAAACAGCATCCCCCAGACATTGAACGCAAAAGCTTGAGTGGTTTTCGATGCCTTAACGATCACGCCCATCAAGGTCAAACTGCACGCCGCAATCATAATCAAGATCACGCCATTAACGGTGACATTGCCCGTTGCTGCAGATACCAATACCGCCAACGCACACATGGCTAGCATCGCACCCATTAATTTACGTACGGAAGCACTCTCCTTGAACACCCACACGCCAACCGCCATGCCGATTAATACGTTGGTTGAAAGCAAGACCGATGAAAGCCCAGACGATAAACCAGCAGTGATCGACCATGAAGCCATACCCCAGATACCCACACCGAACACAAAGCCATAACTGACTAAGTAGCGCCAAGCAACAGGCGATCAGCATGTCGACCGTGGTGAGCTGCTACCAAAAACTGGAATCACAAGGTTGGATTCATTCTCGACCGCAAGCGGGATATTTTGTTTCTCCTCATAAACCTGCTCACTCAACCCCAGAGTGGGCACAGTTTGAGAGTAAGGTGTCCAGCGTTAGGCAAACCTCATCGACTCACAACTCAATCAATGGGCCTTTAGGGGTTTCGAGCACCACTAATGATGAGCAGTCGATCGTTGAACTGGAACGAAGTTTTCGTCGCGCTATTAGGCGTATGAGCAACAGGCTTAACCATTACCCAGATACACAAGGTGAGCCGATGTTACGACAGGCATTATCCACTCATTTTGCCAAGCTCGATGTGCACTTTTCACCTGAAGAGATGGTGATTACGGCTGGCTGTATGTCTGCGATTAAGGCCGCACTTGAATCTTGCACTAAAGAAGGCGACACCATCGCTATTAGCTCGCCATGTTTCAACGGTATTCTGGAATTGCTCGGACAAATGTCGCGAAAAATCATCGAGATCCCGTCTCTAGATGATGGTGTCGACTTGCAACAACTGGAAGCGCATTTGAAAAATAAACAAGTCGATGCCGCGATCTTTTGTACCTCTCATATGAACCCTCAAGGGATCAACATGTCAGCCACTCAAAAGCAGAAACTGGCTGAATTAGCGAATCACTATCGAGTGCCGATCATTGAAGATGATGTGTATCTGGAACTGTCCTACTCCTCACACACGCCGCTCCCCGCGAAATACTACGACAAAGGCGGTTTTGTCTTATGGTGTGGATCAGTATCGAAAAGTTTGTCACCGAGTTACCGTTTGGGATGGTGCTTGCCGGGCAGGTTTATCAACGAATACAAGGCTCAGTTCTCAGCTGCGAGCTACGGCGTTGCCCTGCCCACTCAGCTTGCGGTTGCTGACTTTATTGGATCTGGCCAATACGCTAAGCACGTGAGGAGAAGATGCACTCAGATCTTGTCTTTGCGCCAACAATACCTAAGTTATTTGGCTCAGCACCTTCCTCAAGATGTGAAGATAAGTAATCCACAAGGTGGCATGGTGCTTTGGCTGCAAATCCCAAGCTTGAACCAGTCAGCCTTTGCTCAGGGCATTACCGAGAAGAACATTGATATTAGGCTTGGACACCTGTTCAGCACTCTCGACCTTTACAGCAATTGCTTACGCATCAATATTGGGTATTCGTTAGAGTGTGGAGCCAAGCAGCAATTGGATGCCTTAATCGAGCTTATCCATATTCACAGCTAACAGCACGTAGCACGTAGCACGTAGCACGTAGCCTTTCAAAATCCGCTTTTTTAAATGCCTTCGAATGCCGAATTCTAATAGCCTTTTGTCATAAAAAAGAAGGCTATTATTCCTATCTTAATTCGGGTAAAGCCCCGAACCGTAAGGAAACCCACTCGCCTCAAAACCCTTAAATGCTGAGTTTGCAAGCACCCACAAAATTATGCAACTTGGCTAATGACACATCACTTTTTATCGTCAATATACAGCCGTCAGCGCTGGCGTTTTCCTGTATTTGAAGAGAACTATTATGAGTGATAAAACAAAAAACAAACCACTACCTTCCTTTATCGAAGAACGCTTGAACTTCTATATTCAAGACCTGATTACCCAGAACCAAAGCCAGAAGCATTTAGTATTGGGTAAACGCCCCCAGCGTAATTCCGTTGTGATGCAGAGCAATGATTACTTAGCGCTGTCACATAACAAACCGATCCAAGAGGCCCATCAAGCGGCGATTGTCGAACAAGATGACAACGTAGTGATGTCTGCAATTTTCTTACAAGATGAGCAGTCTAAACCTGCGTTTGAAACTGAGCTCGCGAACTATGTTGGAATGGAGAGCTGTTTGCTTTCTCAATCGGGCTGGGCGGCCAATATTGGGCTATTGCAAACCATCTGCCCACCGGGCACACCTGTGTATATTGATTTCCTTGCACACATGTCGCTATGGGAAGGGATTCGGGCTGCCGGCGCAGTTACCCATCCGTTTATGCATAACAATATGAATCACCTACGCAAACAGTTAGAGCGCCACGGCTCAGGTGTCATTGTTGTCGACTCGGTTTACAGCACAATCGGCACCATCGCCCCACTACGCGACATCTACGAAATGGCGCAGGAGTTTGATTGTGCCGTTGTCGTTGATGAATCGCATTCACTGGGTACGCATGGGGAAAATGGTGCTGGCTTAGTTCACGCATTGGGTCTCACTAACCAAGTCGACTTCATTACCGTTAGCTTGGCTAAAACCTTTGCTTATCGTGCTGGGGCAATCCTTGGCCCTAAACAACTGTCTAAAACCTTGCCGTTTGTGGCGTACCCTGCGATTTTTAGCTCAACAGTGTTACCACAAGAAGTGGTTCGTTTAGAGAAAACGTTGGAGGTGATCAAAGGTGCGGAAGACAAACGAGAAGCCTTATTCAATCGGGCTAAGTCGCTGACTACGGGGCTAAAGCGAATTGGCTTTAATATCCGCAGTGAGTCTCAAATTGTAGCGCTAGAGTGCGGCAATGAAAGAAACACGGAGCGTGTGCGAGACTTCTTAGAAGAACGTGATGTGTTCGGTGCGGTATTCTGCCGCCCTGCGACTGGCAAGAACAAAAACATCATCCGCTTTTCGGTCAATGCCGACATGACACCAAGAGACATTGACCATGTGCTCACGGTTTGTCACGAAGCGTACCATCACCCCGAGTTAGAGTTCGTGTAACCTTTTTCGAACCATATTTATAACCAACACCAACGGCAGGACTGAATGGACGCTATCATGTCGCGATACAAAAAGAGCCCAGCAATTCGCTGAGCTCTTTCTTGAATCTATGTCTACCCAATGGCCGTGAACTTCAGACTATTACACCCGCTAAATCCAGTGAGCAATTTTATCAAACAGTCGGTTTTTATCGGCAGGTTTAACAATAAAGTCCGACATGCCTGATGATTCCATCTTTTCCAAAGTAACGGGAGAACTGTCACCCGTGTGAGCAATAATCGGCACCGAAGAGTATTCTTTGTCGGCACTGCGAATTCGGCGAGAAGCTTCAACACCGTCCATGATTGGCATTTCAATATCCATTAGGATCAAGTCGATTTCGTCGGTATCAAGCGCATCTAAGGCTTGTTGTCCGTCTTCTTTTTGCACAACATCAAAGCCCTGTTTTTCCAATAACATTGCCGTAAATCGGCGTAGAGATTCATTGTCATCGACCACCATAATCGTACGTCTAGTGGTGGCCTCTAGCGGTTTTACAGCAACCGATGGCATCACGTAGTTGGAGTCAAACAGTAAACGGTCAATGGTCGCTTTAGTATTTAGTAGCCAGACTTGTGTTTCCACCCAAATAGGCTCGAAAGAAATGTTACGTACACGCTTGATAGGATGACGCTCATACAAGCAAATGATTCGCGCCTCAGTAAACGAAAGTAACGATTCAATCCTATCGAGGCAATTGGCTCTTAAATCCAAGCTCTCCATATCAACGAAAATCAAGTCGAACTCAAATTGATATTCCTTATTCTGAAGCGCTGATGCCACATCCAAAATCTCTAGGTCAAAACCCATAAAGCGAGAGGTTTCAGTCATTTTACTGGAAAGCACTGTCTGATCACTGATCATCAGCACCGTCTTGAGTTTAGTCAGTTCGCTCTTGATTTCCTCTACCGAATTGGAAGTCAAAGATGGGAAAATCATCGTGAACTGTGTCCATTGATCCACTTCAGACTGGCATTTAATCTCACCACCAAACGAGCGCATGACCTTCTGACAAAATGGCAAACCTAAACCGTAATTACCCGACTGGCCTGTGGTGTAAAAGTCTTGGAAAATACGACGAATGATATCGCTCGAAATACCAGAGCCGTTATCCGTCACCATTATCTGGTTCGTCACTTCATCACTGAACATGGTGACATGAATATGAAAATCTTCAGGGCTACGATGATGGAACGCATTCTTGAACAGATTATACATGACGTATTTCAACAAGGTGTCACTACCCAAGAACTCAAAGTTACTCTGCACATCCAAGGAGATTGCTGACTTATCAGCAGAGCGCTTGTAATTGAAACTGTCTATCGCATCCTCAACCACCGCTTGCGCTGAATGCTTCTTAAACGTAGATCGAGAGACTCGGTTTTCATCAATTGAAGTCAGTAACAGATCTATCGTTTCGTTACCGGAATGAATGATCTCCATCGCTTCATCGCCCACTTCACGCAACTGAATCACTTCTTCATTGCTTAACGCATATTGCCCTTTTTGATCGCCACTTTTAGGGTTCGGCAATATGGACTGCATGACATCAATAGAGGTAAGTAATCCGCTTAGAGGGTTTCGCATCTCATGGGCAATACCCGCACCAAAAGACTTTGCCAATGACACCTTGTTTTCATGTTCCACCTGATTGCGGAAGTAGAACAAGTTGCCGAATAAGTAGATAAACAAAAAGATTGGCACATGCGTCCAATCCATTGTGAGTTCGAGGTAGAAGCCTTGTGCAATCCAAGCGCACAAGGTAGCAATCCCAATACCGGCAAAGGTTTGTGCAAACATCACTCTCGTCACGTGCACCAATAAAATATGGAGGAAAATAGCCGACATGAATGACATAACCCAAACGTTGGACCAATTATTCATTAGCAGCATGTAGAAGAAGAAACCTGGCAAACAGATAGTTACGGCAACTTGATAATAAGCCGGAAGGTATTTTCGCCATTCAAATGGGACGCGATTGCGAAATATAATGCCAAAGAACAATACCGAGCAAAACAGGCGAAGCGCTAAGTTTTCGTAGGGTTGCGGGAACAAAAACTCCCACACAATGTAGTAAATTGGGAAGCCGACAAAGCCCATCCAACCCACGAGGGTTAAATTCGGTTCTGCGTACTGGTAAACTTTACGAATCGCGTTCATACGAAATACTTTGCTCTCTAAGCCCTGACGTTTATTAATTCTATGATTTGGTTTTTATACTTATATTTTGGCGCCGATTATATTACACATCACGTCCGAGCAGTGAGGTTTCAATCAAATATGTACCAACGCATTTGTTTTTATTATTAAGCGTAGATGAATGATGCACCCTGCTGACGCTTAAATTTAAGTACGAGTGCTTGGTTCAGGGATGGGCATGCGCGGTGTTCTTTTGATAACTGTGTTCAGCTTACTGCTATGTCACTGTTACTCGATGCATTTTTCTTGGAGTATCCCCGTAATCTATCACTGCGTAATGTTGCGTTACCCTGTTATCCCAGATCGCCATTGAGCCGTTGTCCCATTTGAAACGAACTTGAAACTCAGGGCGTCTCGCAATTTCAAACAGTTGGCTGAGTAAAACATCACTCTCTTTGCGGTCGAGTTCGTTGATATAACGAGTAAACTGTTCATTGATACAGAGCGTTTCTTTATCCGTTTCAGGATGAACTTGAACAACAGAGTGAACCACTGGCGGATTCTCCTGTGCTGTTTTAATCAAGGATTTGTGCCAATCGAGATCAATGTCTTCTGATTCTATACCTTCAAAGGCCACAAGCGAATGAGTCGCCGACAACCCTCTCAACTTAGCTTTCATATCTTCATGTAGAGATTCAAAAACCGCAGTCATAGAACACCAGATAGTGTCACCACCAATGCTTGGAATGTGTTGAGCATGCAACAGGGAAGCTTTCGACGGCAAGCTGCGCCACGTTAAGTCGGTATGCCAATAACTTTCCTTTGGCGCATTGCCACGGGTTGTTTCAATCACACTCACCTGTGGCGCACTTTCCACGTGAGGGAAGAAAGGATGTGCAGGTTCTAACGTTCCAAAGCGCTGTGCAATCATCAAGTGTTGTTCTGGAGACAAAGTCTGCCCGTCGAGAAAGATCACTTGATGGGCAATAAGTGCCTGATACACCTTATCGAGTTCATCAGCACTGCATGTAGAAAGCTCTAGTTCGTGAATACGAGCGCCGATGTGAGGAGTAATGGGTTCTATTTTCAACATACTTTCGCTTATTGGTGATATTGAGTTGCAGGGCGGATCTGGCTACTAGGCTAATCTGACTACTAACAGTAAACCGGGTAAATGCTGATTTTCTTTCTCACTTGAAATAGAAAGTCGTCTCTCCGAAACAAAAAAAGAGCTCCTAAGCTGGAGCTCTTTTCGTTTTTTGATACTTCCTGTATCCATAGACAAGTCCAATCTGTAGTACTTTCACTGAAAGCCAGATCATCGATATCTCCAGTTGTGTATCACCAATAAATCTAGCATACAATCTTCAGACTGTTCTGGGACACAACCGAGATAATCAACTCTAGTGCCAAGCCATCTCGCCGCTTAGCACTTTCGCGCCAAGTTCTAAATCGCCTTCCGTAGCCTCAAATTTCGGGTAGGCTTTCTTCATGTAATCACTGATCTCGACCGATGTTGGATTACTTTTGCTCGCCAACGCTTTTTCAATATCAGCCACATAATCCTTCGTGAAGTGAACTGCATTTATTCCTGTTGGCATTTCACCTAAATAGTGACCCGGAATTACAACCTCTGGCTCTAGTGCTTTCATACGCTCCAACGATTGTGACCACTGGCTACGAATCTCTTTCGATGCAGTATCTGCCATCCATACATGCACACCGCTATACACCGACACGCCACCAAACACCGTTTTTTCAGACGGAACCCATAGGTAAGCTTGGTGTGTATTTATCTCTTTCACTTCGATGGTTTCACCTTCGATGCTTAATGTTGTGTCGTTCATCACCATTGGAACAATCACCTTAGAGGGCGCGTTGCCTTCTAATATAGGCCCCCAGTATTCAAGCTTTGCATCTTTGGTGCGTTTGATATGCGCGACAACGGCTTCACTGGCAACGACTTTAACGTTAGGAAATGCCGAAACTATCGGTTCCAAACCAAAGTAGTAATCTGGGTCGCCGCTGCTGATGTAAACCATCGATAATTTTTTGCCTGTGGCTTTGATTTGCTCCACCAAATTTTGTCCGTCTGCGACACTGAATTGTGCGTCAAATAGAATCACTTCTTTCTCACCCGAAACCAATACCGAGCTTGCAGGGAATATCGCGTTCTCACCGGGGTTATAGTGAGTGATGTTCAGATCCACAGCTAAAGCAACACTTGATGCCAGCACGGTTCCTAGGCTTATGGTTCCTAAAAGCATGCTTTTTGATAACAGGTTTTTCGATAACGTATTCATGGCTTTATTCCGATACTTGGAGTTGAACACCTGCCAACTCGTTGAATGTCCAAATATCTTATTTGATTGTTTTTAGATGAAATAGATATCAAATTGACTTTAACTATTGCAGTTTTCGGACATATACTGAGGTCGGTTTAATTCTCTAGGCAATAAAACAATGGATAAACTCGAGGCAATGAATGTCTTTGTCACCATAGTGGAACGTGGCAGTTTGAGCGCAGCGGCAGAGCACCTTGATCTCTCACGAACCAAGGTCACTCGTTATTTGGGTGAGTTAGAAACATGGATGGACACACGCTTGCTTCACAGAACAACACGAAGCTTGAGTTTAACCAGCGCAGGTAAAGAAACACTTGAGGTCGCCAGAGAACTTTTGGCACTGGAAACATCCCTAGCTGGGATCAGAAACCAAAACCGAGAGCATTTAAAAGGTCAGCTGCGTATTACTGCGAGCTACTCGATTGTCGATAGCTTCTTGATGGAATCAATTAGTCGCTTCATCGCCAAATGGCCAGAGGTTTCTATCGACATTATCTCGACTGATCAGACCGTCAACCTGGTTGAGTCACGCATCGATTTGGCCATTCGCATAACCAACGAACTGACGCCCAATATTGTCGCGAAGCAGATCGGTGAATGCCGCTCCGTGATTTGCGCATCGCCTCAATATCTAAAAGAGAAAGGCACACCCACAGAAGCCCAAGATCTAGCGCACCACAACTGTTTATCGTTCAGTTACTTTGGCAAAACCGCTTGGACGTTCAATGGCCCCAATGGGCTCGAATCGGTTCCGATTAAAGGGAATATCAGTGCAAACACCTCAGAGGTTCTGCTTTCTGCCACACTCAAAGGCAACGGTATCTGTTTACTGCCCTTCCCTTCAGTGGAAACCTTGATGCGTGATGGTCTATTAGTGCCACTGCTTTCTGAATGGCAACCTAAAACGCTCGGTGTTCATGCTATTTATGGAACGCGTAAACAAGTCACACCGCTGTTAAGAGCCTTTATCGACCATTTATCTGACGAGATGGAACAATCGACAAGTTGGTAGAAGTACGATGCCATCACTAAGGAGGAAAACTTGCCATTAGTAAAACTGATGCAGAATTAAAATCATTAATTTTACTTAACTGTCAGTTGCTTCTATCGTGACTGCATACATCATCAATTAGCTTATTCACGCAGGGAAACTGACTATGGCTGCCATTACCGACCTAGACCTTCTACTGAAATCCATGTCACCAGAATTAATCGACGGGAGCTATGTTTTTTGTACTGTAGGCGGGGGATTGGCAGACTATGTTCAGCTCAATCCAATCTCGACTTTTCGTGAGAAAGAAGGTTTAACACTGGTTCTGAAAGAAGAAGTTGCGACCAAAGCTCAGCTAGACTTCGATGGTGTGTTTAGCCTGATTACATTGTCGGTACATTCCAGTCTTGAAGCGGTTGGATTAACAGCAGCCTTTGCCACCAAGCTTGGTTCTTACGGCATTAGCGCCAACGTGATTGCTGGCTTTTATCACGACCATATCTTCGTTCAGAAAGACAAAGCTGAAGCCGCAATGAGTGCGCTTAGAGAATTTTCAGAAGCGGATTAGTAAAGAATTCGATTGTTCACAGACACAAAAAAAGCGACGTAATCTACGTCGCTTTGGCTTATTGCTTAACGTGCACTCACTGATCAGGCATCAGTGAGCGAACCAGTTAAGCAAGCTTAAAAGTCGCCACTTTGTCACTTAAGCCAGCGGCTTGGCTCTTAAGTTCGTTCGACTCAGTTAAGCTGTCCTGTGCGCCCACAACTAAGTGTTCGGTAACATCTTTAATGGTCGTCACGTTCTGGGTAATTTCACCCGTCACATGTGTTTGCTCTTCAGCAGCCGTCGCGATTTGAGTCGCCATATCGCTGATCAAAGCAACTGCAGTATTGATCTCTTCAAGCGCATGCGAAGCTCGATCGGCATCTTCTACTGAATGTATTGCCAACTTAGAACTGCTCTCCATCAGCTCAACCGCTTGCGCCGTTGTACGCTGCAGGATATCAATTGTTGATTTGATCTCTTCCGTTGAAGAGTGGGTACGCTGTGAAAGCACACGTACTTCATCCGCTACCACAGCAAATCCACGACCTTGTTCACCAGCACGAGCCGCTTCAATCGCTGCATTCAAAGCAAGTAAGTTGGTTTGTTCTGCAATGCCTTGAATCGTTGCGAGTACAGTCGAGATCTCTTGAGCATGCTTGTTAAGTTCGCTAATCACATTACCTGCTTCGTTCACTTCATTGGCTAGGTTATTGATAGAACCTTTAGTGTCGACGACCAGAGCGTGACCACTGTTAGTGCTTGTCGCTGAATCTTGCGCCGCTTTTGCTGTTCGCTCGGCATGCGATGCAATCTCTTGAGTTGCACAGGCCATTTCCGTTACAGCCGTTGCCACCATTGTGATTTCTTGCTGTTGATGGTTAAGCTCATCCACAGAACGGTTCGCACGTTGAGTACTTTGCTCTGACTGGCTATTTAACTGTTCTGACTGCCCACGGATATGGCCAATCAACTGCTGTAAGCTTCCAACAAAGGTATTGAAGTTATGAGCCAACTCGCCCACTTCATCTTGGTTTTCTACATGAATGCGTTGAGTTAAATCACCACTACCATTCGCGATTTGCGCCAATGCTTGAGATACGTGGTTCAACGGACGGAATAGAATAGTACACAAAAGGTTAAACAGTATGGTACATACGATCACCACAAGTAGCGTCACCAACACTTGACCAATCACTGCATCAAATAGTGGCGCAACCAATGAGTCATGGTTAACAACGCTCACAGTAATCAGGCTCGTTCCATCAATCGCACGTGCGTACAGAACATAGTCGCTGCCGTTCAACTCGATAGAAGTGTCTTTACCGCTAGTCAGCGCCTTTTGTACATCCGCAAAATCTAACCCAAGTGAGCTGATGTTTTTGTTCAGTAACTTAGTGTCAGGGTGCGTATAAACCGTGCCCTTATTGGTCGCGATGAACATGTAACCTTCACCTGGAAGAATCACCTGCTCTAGACTGTTTAAGATGTCTGTAATTTCTACATCAGCACCCAACACAACCTGTTGCCCATGCAGTTGCATTGCTGTTCCTAATGAAACAACGTTCGCCCCAGTTGCTGCAGCAACCGTTGGGTTATCCATGAACACCTTGCTTGGGTTCGCAACCGCATTGGTGTACCAACCCCATACGCGTGGATCATCATTGCCCGGTGGCAACACAACACCGTTCGCGTTCTTTTGCGAACCATCAGGAAATGCCAAGAAGACATTATCAAAAGAGGCTGAGTCACGAACCTGTTTTAGATGAGTCACCAAGCTTTCTTGTTTGGACTCTTTCGAAAGAGAAGTAAGCGCACGCTCTTTGGATAAGATCCAATCCGATACATATTGATTGTACGAAGCCGATGCGCCCTCTAAGCGCTGTTCAACTTCAATATCCAACCTTTGCAGTGAAGCACGAAAAGACAATGCCTCGACCAAAATCCCCCCCAGGATAATGGCCATACTGGCTGAAATCGCCAGCTTATTTTTAAGCGAGAGTTTCTTGAACATAGGAAACCTATAATTTGGAAGTAAAAAACCGTGGCGAACAAATTGGTTGCCAAAGCGGTTTGCAAGCGGGATATATTTTACGCTTTAAAATAAATTAAGAAACCAGCTAACTGGTTGAATTATTCATATGTGTGAGTAAGAGCACGCATCGTAACCCATTGATTTAGAGAATGGTAAACTATAAATTTTGAATTAATGTGCTAAACATGGTCAGCTGATGAGTGTCTCTGTTTGAGAATAATAACGGCACAGATCGCGCTATACCGTTAGATCATTAGGAAGGTATTTAAACGTGTTGAACGTCTGAATAGAAACAGGTTGCGGACAAAGTAGTCAAAAGTTGATCAACCAAAGTCCAACGTTAACAGCAATCGTGTTTCGTCAGATGAAGTGACTGGTGAACGGTGAACAAGGCCTCTATTCTCATTGCCACTCCAACGCTCCCCTTTTAATAACGCAACATCACCACTGGCCATTTTCTGGATGTCAGATTCGTCGTTGTACAGGCCTGAAACAGAATCAGGCTTTCCGTTAGCCCCTAGCCCTAGCTTAGAACGGTCGACTAAGTCGTTTGGCAACCATTGAGTCGCAACACCATGATAAGTTGTCACCAAGCGGCAAGGCACTTGATCAAAATGGAAACGTGGGCACATCGCTTTATTCAGAACGGCTAAACGTAACCCGACTTCTTCAAGCTCAAACAAACAACAGAACATATCCACCAGCTCTGCCATGTTTTCTAACAGCGCTTTAGAGGCGGTGCCATCGGTGGCAAATTCCAACTTATCGAAAGCATTTTCAGGTGACACGCTAACAGACTTACTAAAGTTTGGATTCAAGGCGATAAATTCACTAATTGCCGTCGTTAAGCCTTCATCAAACTGTCGCTGCCATACCGCTATATTAATATCACTTTGGTAGATATCCGCTAATACCGTTGGCTGCTCAGAAGCACTCAAGCTTGGCTTGTGATTTGCCTTATCCTGAATACTCACAGCTGAACTAATGTTGAGTGGCTGGCTGCTATTGGTAGCCAAAGGCTTGGTTAACACGGCATTCATTACGTCGTCTCCTTGATACATGCTCATCGCTTCCCTTTTACCAACAGAATAATTATTCTTGGCAAGAGTGATTTTGGTTATGTTATAACATAACTAAAAATAAACAAGTCACTTCGTCGATCATGATTCCAGTAATACAGCGACGCTCTTCTTTTCCTGCGGTAATTTTTCGAATGCTGAACTAAGCTTCTCTCAATCACTCTTTCCAAAAAGTCATTTTAAAAACGTACGACTCAAGAACGTAAACCTGTGAATTCATCAATCTGGTGACAACTTATGAAAAAACTAATCTCTACATTCGGCCTCCTATGCACCGTTATCTCCGCTCAATCTTTCGCGGAGTCGGGCTACACATTAGATCCGAAGTTATCGAACATCACATTCGCGACCATTAAAAAGCAGTTTGTTGTCGAGCCCGCATCCATCAAACCTATGTCTGGAGGACTTACCGAAGAGGGTCAGTTTTCAATAGTATTGGACTTGAAAAGCGTGAGCACCGGAGTCGCTATTCGTGACCAGAGACTGAATGAACTCTACTTTGAATCGATGACTTTTCCTGAAGTGAAGATCTCTGGGAAGGTTGAACCGTCGATGCTATCTGGTGATCCAAAAAGAACAACAGTAGCAGCGGAAGTTACTTTACACGGCGTAACCAAAACGATCGATTTCCCAGTTGTGGTGGTTCCATCCTCAGGGTTTGTCATGGTTAGCTCAGCTTCGACAATCATCGTCAACGGCGCTGATTTTGGGATATCGACAGAGAATCTAAACAAACTTTCAGCGACCGTGGGTGGATTAGCGATTTCCGACCAAATCCCTTTAAGCTTTAACCTACTTTTCGACCAATAATGGACTTATAACTATTCCTTTCTATTCTCCCTCATTTCACATTCATCAATCGTTTAAGAGCGGTGAATGTGAGTAAGAGTACGCGACAACGCAATAAACTGAATTAGGTTTGAATAAACTAAACCAAAATTTCCACTCGATTTCCCCAAGTCGGCCAGATAAACATCCCTCACAAAGTATTAAATTGAGCGTTATATAGGCTCAGAGATGTCGTTGATGTCACATGTCGTTACACAGCATGACGTGTTAAGGCTTTACATCTTGGGCGAGGTAAACAACAATCCCTGAGAATAAATCCATAACATAATGTATTTAGAAATTATGAGTAGTACAGAAAACAAAAAATCGAGTCCTCTTTTCGAAGTCGTATTTAACGTCCTTCTTCCTTCATTCATCTTAATGAAGTTCAGTGGAGAGGAGCATCTCGGAACAGGCTTAGCATTACTTGTCGCCCTTGCCTTCCCTATTGCTTACGGTGGCATGGAGTTAATCCGCAACAAGAAGTTCAACTTCATCGCGGCGCTTGGCTTCGTCAGCGTGCTATTAACGGGCGGTATTGGTTTCTTCGAACTAGACACTCGTTGGTTAGCGCTAAAAGAAGCATTAATCCCCGGCCTAATTGGTTTAGCGGTTCTTGGATCGACCTTCACTCGCTACCCGTTTATCCAAAAAGTTATCTTTACACCAGCTCTGTTAAACATCTCTCTTATTGAAGAGCGTTTAAGACAGTTCGGTAACCAAGCAAAGTTTAATCGTTGTCTAATGACATCCAACTACCTATTCGCGAGTACTTTCGCATTTTCTTCAGCTATGAACTACTTCCTAGCGACTTGGATTGTGACTAGCCCTGCTGGCACCGCTGCCTTTAATGAAGAACTTGGCAAGCTGACACTTTACAGCTACCCAGCAATCGCCATCCCAAGCATGCTGATGATGTTAGGTATTTTCTACTACATTTGGCGTCAAGTTCGCACGATGACATCACTAGAAACAGAACAAATTTTTATTACTAAATAGTTCTGAATTAACAAATCGCTCTGACAGCACAACATGAAGCCCAGCAATTAAGCTGGGCTTCTTTGTTTTTACTCTTTCGTTATCAACGTGATAGATGACAGCTTCGATTTGGATTATGAATCGAACGGGCAACCCTAATGCTCTTTCTCAAGTAAATTTGGGCAACATGTCTATAAACCAATAATAATCAATGAATTGCATTGATTGAACCGACAGATGCTTTTATAGTCAATTCTGTTGGTTACTTTACAAAGCTCTACCCGCTCACTGACATTATTTCAATTGCTGTTGATAAGATCGCATAAGCTAGGTGCTAAAGGTAGACGCCAGCCGTACTCAATAAGGAATATAGATTATGAACAAATCTCAATTAGTTGAACACATCGCGACTTCTGCAGACATCTCAAAAGACCAAGCAGGCACAGCACTAAATGCGCTAGTTGAAGGTATCTCTACTTCGCTTGCGAACGGTGATGACGTATCGATCCTTGGATTTGGTAGCTTTAAAGTTAACTCTCGAGCTGCTCGCACTGGTCGTAACCCGCGAACCGGAGAAGAGATTCAGATTGCCGCATCAAAGACGCCAGCATTTAAAGCGGGCAAGGCACTAAAAGAAACGTGCAACCTGTAACACAAAAAACACAAGGAAGATTACGATGACGACTAAGGAAAAAGCGAAAACGAGCCGAAGCAAAAAAGCAGGCAAGTCGACTAAAGCGCAAGCCGAAACGCCTAAGACTCGTCAACGCATTGAAGAGCTTCTCGAAGAGCGTGAACTGGCTAAACTGTTAGAACTTTAGTTTATATAAGAACTAAAGTTTAGGTTTAAGCAAGGTGATAGTTTGTTATCGTTCTAATGCCACTGCAGATTTGTAGTGGCATTTTTGATTTAGGAGCAAGCGCCTCTAATAAATAACATTGATACCCCTCCCCACTAAAGCGACAAACACATCTGTCCAAAATCTGAACGCTAAGTAACTGATTGAGTTACATAGCTATACATATCCATACTTACCCAAATCACCTTTTTCACTATCATCATTTTCTTGTTATTGGTGAGATTATTGGAAGGGTTCATGACACGACTATGTTCGAGCAATCCTTCTTCTTTGAGGTGATTATGAATGTCGTTCGCATGGGGATTGAAGCAAATACCCATAAAAATAAGGGTAAGTACAAAGCGATAGTTAAGTTTACTATTCGAGCCCTGTTTTATTATTCAGCTACTCGAAAAATGAGTAATAATTTCAACTCTGAAGAGAGAAAGTTATTATTTATCAAGCAACCCAACTTCCTTTCTAAATTTGTGACTCCCTACTTATGTACTGGCTTTAGCAATAAAGAAAAGATCGATATCTTATCCAAACACTACGACTGGTTTGAAAACACCTTCGCAACAGAAGCTAGACACCAAATCTATAACGAAAGGCTCAATCTTTTAAAACTTGAGATAGATGACAACGTTTATCTGGTTAATCTCAGCTTCGAAAGAAACGCGAGAAAAGAAGGTGAACTGACAATTTCATTGACCAACTCTCAACTCGAAAAAATGTATACCATTTCGTTTACTGTTTTCGACAACAACATCTACATCGGCGGTATACAGGGTGGCGCCAATGACAATGGATTTAGCCGCACATTCACCAAAGCTTTTTACGGTTTAAGACCTAAATCCTTCATGGTAGAAACACTACGACTGCTCGCTATTAACTTGGGTATCGACAATATCTATGCGGTAAAAGAGTCTGGTCATGTCTCGAACTCATTACGCTACGGTAAGAAAAACAAAGACATCAGCCTTAAATACGACAGTCTGTGGGAAGAGCACGATGGACAGGTGCATGATAACTATTTCTATCGTCTCCCGACAAACCCGAACAGGAAAGATCTTGAAGCTCTAAAACGTCAAAAGCGTAAGTTGTATCGCGAGCGTTATGCCTGGCTAGATCTGTATGAATAAGATCTGAAGAACGTAATCAGTCAGCACATCCGTGATCCTGTTCATTATGCTCATGACAGTTAATTTGGCTAACCTGTACTCGACTCGCTAACGCGTATTACCTTTACTAGCGTGCTTTAGTCTAATCACAGCCCTTGGACCAAACGCTCAATCCCGAGGTGATAGCTTCAAAATAAATATTAGACAATGCTAATTTACATCTTTATAGTATCTAGGTATTTCGAAAACTACTCAATCGCCGGCGACCAGCCAGTACTGATCATTAAGAAGATACAAGCTCTATGCTCGGCAATTTGTATAGTTAAACTTAGAGACAGTAATAGGTAAACGTATGACTAAAATTGTAATCATCGGTGGCGTAGCTGGAGGTGCTTCAGCTGCTGCACGCGCTCGTCGTCTTAGTGAAGAAGCCGAAATAATAATGTTTGAACGAGGACCATTCGTCTCTTTTGCCAACTGTGGATTGCCATACCACATAGGTGGCGATATCGAGGATAGAAGCAAGCTTCTGTTACAAACACCTGAAAGCTTCTTAGCTCGCTTCAACGTTGACGCACGAGTGATGAACGAAGTTACCTCTATTGATCGCACCAATAAAACCGTTACAGTCAAAAATCTTGTTGATGGTAATCACTACAGCGAGAGTTACGACTTCTTATTACTCAGCCCTGGAGCCGGTGCCGTCGTTCCTCCCATCTCAGGAATCGATAACCCCCTCACCCATTCGCTACGCAATATTCCAGATATGGATCGCATCATCGAAACAATCCAAATGAATAAACCTGAGCACGCGACAGTTGTTGGCGGTGGCTTTATCGGCTTGGAAATGATGGAAGCGTTTCATCAGCTTGGGATCAAGACTTCGTTGATTGAGATGGCTGACCAAGTAATGACGCCAGTAGACCGGGAAATGGCCGGCTTTGCCCATGCGGAGATTCGTGACAAAGGCATCGACCTAAAACTCGGCGTCGCGCTTGAGTCTGTGAAATATATACCTAACGAACACATCGCAAGTTTTGATTCAGGCGAGAGCGAGAAGCACCAACACATAGAGGGTGAATTAGAATTAACACTTAATAATGGCGAGTCATTAACTACTGATATCTTAATCATGGCTATCGGTGTGCGTCCTGAGACTAAGTTAGCAAAAGAAGCAGGACTTCAAATTGGCGAACTAGGTGGTATCTACACCAATGAAATGATGCAGACTAGCGATCCTAGCATCTACGCTGTGGGTGATGTGGTCGAAGAAAAAGACTTTGTCACAGGTGCACAAACTCTAGTTCCGCTTGCTGGCCCTGCTAACCGTCAAGGTCGTATGGCTGCCGACAACATGCTCGGACGCAATGAAATCTATCAAGGTACACAGGGCACAGCTATCTGTAAGATTTTTGACCTAGCCGTTGCCTCAACAGGGAAAAACGAAAAACAGTTGAAGCGTGAAGGCGTCGACTATGAAAAAGTCTATGTGCATACCGCAAGCCACGCTAGCTACTATCCTGGCGCTGAGATTGTCTCGTTCAAGATGTTATTCGCCCCTAAGACAGGGAAAATACTAGGTGCGCAAGCCGTCGGTAAAGATGGCGTTGATAAACGCATTGATGTTATGGCAGTAGCTCAACGTGCAGGTATGACCGTTGATCAGCTTCAACACCTTGAATTAACCTATGCACCACCTTACGGGAGTGCCAAAGACGTGATTAACCAAGCCGCATTTGTTGCCAACAATATTATTAAAGGTGACGCGACACCTATTCATTTCGATGAGATTGCAACATTAAGCGACAACCAACTCCTACTCGATGTTCGTAACCCTAGCGAACTAGAAAATGGTGGCTTTATTGAAGGCGCAATCAACATTCCTGTCGACCAACTGCGTGATCGAATGAGTGAGCTCCCAGCAGACAAAGAGATTGTAATCTACTGCCAAGTCGGGTTACGCGGTAACGTGGCTTATCGCCAACTCGTCAACAACGGCTTTAAAGCACGCAACTTAATCGGTGGTTATAGAACACTCATGTATGCAAAAGCTTAAGGATTAATACTTAGTCGCCGGTAATGGTGCGCGGACACTTACGGGCTAGTTGCTGAGAGAAAGTCGCTCATAAATAGATGCGAGTAGTTAATAGTAAACATTGAAAAACCGAGCTTGGCATTTAAGTAAGTGCCAAGCTCTTTTATTATTCGTAGGAGTCAATAAAAGCTTGCAGTGCTCGCTGATCGACAATTTCTAACCCTTGATCTCCTTTTCTGATGAAACCTTTGTCTAATAGGTCTTTAACCGCTCTTCGATACACTCTGCTCGATGTGCCAAAACGTTCC
This sequence comes from Vibrio sp. 10N.286.51.B11, assembly GCF_041469245.1. Lineage (NCBI taxonomy): Bacteria > Pseudomonadati > Pseudomonadota > Gammaproteobacteria > Vibrionales > Vibrionaceae > Vibrio > Vibrio sp. 10N.286.51.B11. The sequence continues at coordinate 344,790 of NZ_JBFRKI010000007.1, forward strand.
GCTTCTTGATTCACTTTATCGAAACCGCCTAACACAGTATTTGTCTGACTTTGAACCAATAAGTCGTAGGCAATGTTGTAGGTAATTGAGTGTAAAAGACGGTTAGTGTAAATACCCATAGAGTCTTGATAATCTTCCGCCAATGCAGAGGCAAAGAAGAACATCATCCCCGGATTTTCAAGTAGTGCTTCTGCTAATCTCTGAATGCAAATAACATCAACTTGCATGTGTTCATCAGCCACTACGTTCCACTGACAAGGGGTCTGCGTGAAAAACTCCATCTCACCGAAGATATGGTAATCACAATTCACTTCGCCCAATTGAAAGCGTCGCCCATTAGCCGCCGAAATACTCATAGAGACTCTTCCAGCGGGCACTACATAAAGATACTGAAGCTGCTCACCTTGACGTAGGATTTCATCATTTTGATTGAAGTAACGAGAGTTAACTTGGTGTTGGTAGATGAGATCTCTAAATTCAGAGCTTTTTTTTTCTAAGTAGTTTTTAAAGCGTCCGCTTGAGTATGGTGCAATCTTCATACTTACTCTCTCATTGCATTACTGCTGTTTATATTCAAACGATTGTAACCACTTAAACCACAGGAGAGAACCCAATAAAAAAGCGACGGTCTCCCATCGCTTTCGTCTTGCATTTATTCAGGCTCTTATTGAGTAATTAATGCTTCCAGTGCCGCTAATGACGCTAGCCGCTCTCCTTGCATCATTACCTCTGCCTCATCGACATATTGCCCAACGCCCTCCTTTACATCTTGTTCGTACAAGACAACATTGTTCAAGATAGAAGCGACATTAAGCCCTCTCAAGCGTCCCACGGTAAACAGCGCGGATGTTTCCATGTCTGCACCTAAAATGCCTTTGCCATTCCAGTACTGACAAAGCGCCTGTTCATCATCGGTATAAAAGCTATCGTGTGAGCGCACTGTTCCTAAATAGTAAGGTGTTGACTGCTGCTGCAAGAACCCATCTAGCTCTTTGAGCAGGGAGAAGCTTGCATAAGCGGGATACGACGGTTTAACGTAAGCCGCAGATCCCCCCTCATCACGAACCGCGCCCTCTGCAATAATTAGCTCACCAAGCCCGATATGTGACTGCATTGCGCCTGCAGACCCTACTCGGACAATATGAGTCACACCACAAAACTTAAGCTCTTCTACCGCAATGATCATTGAAGGTGCACCAATGCCCGTGCTGCAAACCGATATCGCTTTACCTTGATATTGACCAGTGAAGATTCGATATTCACGGTTTTCAGAGACCAGTTCAGCATGTTCAAGCAAGTTAGCGATTCGATTCGCTCTATCTGGCTCACCACAAACAATAACTAACGGAGCAATTTGCGTTTCATCAACGCAGATATGAGGTTGCTTTGCCATCTTCACTCCTAAGAAGCCGTTGCTTGAGTTAACGATTTATCACTGTTTCGTTTAGCTGTGCGTGCCCACTCACGAGTACCGTTTGCCGCAATAAACATTAAGATTGCGTATTGAACAGACATTGCGTACACACCCTGCGTCGCATAAATACCAACGCTGATAATGTTAATCACAATCCACAGTATCCAGTTTTCAACATACTTACGTGTCATAAGAACTTGAGCAACAATAGATAGAATGGTCATCGTGGCATCCCAGAATGGGAACGCATCCGGTTCAAGCACTGGCTCCGCTAAATCCGCACCAAATAGATTCAGGCTATCTACCGCGATGTTTGCTAGCGCAAAAAAGAATGGGTCGATGTACATAGTTAACAAAGCAATAGAAATCGCACACGCTACGGCCGTTGCTACTAGTTTATTTTGGCTCAACCAACGAACTTCTAGCGTTTCACCTTGCTCATTAGGACGTGTCCATGCGTACCAACCGTAAATGTTGGCACAGAAGAAGAACAATTGAAGAAGTAGCAGTCCGTATAACTGAATTTGGAAAAAGATAACCGCAAATAAGGTGACATTCAGCAATCCGAACAGGTAGTTAATGGTTTTTTCTTGGCTTGCAAACCAAATACACAACAGACCAAACACGGTGCCGAATGCTTCAATCCAGCTCATCGCGTAGCCACCCCCTATTGGGATATTGACTAAGGTATTATTGATATCAAGTAGGGCGAATAGGTCCATAGGGGTGTCCTTTATTATTTGATTTTTGTAGCACCTATATTATTGCGCCGATAGAAACAAAGAGGAGGACATTTGTCCCCCCTAGATTGCATGCGATCATAAATCAGAATATTAAATCCGGAAAATCAATTTCACGGGAAGATGTCATAGCCCTCCCACAGTCTCGAACTCGAAACTCCAGCACCAGAACAGCCCCCTTCCAAAAACGGAATTTTAACTTACTGGCTAAACGCCGATATCGCGTTGACGGTTACGTTTGAGAAGCGCATGATTTTATTTCGAGCAGAATCGTTGTCTGGCGTGTTAACCGTGTAATCGCCCCAAAACTCGTTCTGTGCAACGTACTCAATTGTATGGCAGGTCACATGAATAAAGTAATTATGTTAGTAATGGGGCTGCTTTTTACCAGTCGATTGTTTGCCAGTATTGTTCCTCATGTTGGTCAACTTGAGCATGATGCGCCTATTCTCCTTCGCTCGGCATTGATTGTAGGGGTTGCGGCTTACGCGGTTTGGAGTGCATTTAAATACTTCAAAAAGATCAAGGCCTCAGATTCAGATCAACTGTAACGGCGAAAGTCCAAAAGCTTTTGAATAAGCCTCTAATTTCGATTACTGATCTGCGAAATAATCGACCAAGATTTTACGCCACTTTCGTGACTCACGAATCTTCAACAGGGCGCGGTTAATCTCTTCTTCGTACACGTTATTTTCAGTGATTATGAAACCGTAGTTGGACTTTTATAACTGATAAAACAACACCGCTATACCAAGCTTAAGTTTGATAGCTAGAAACTGACATAAACTGACTTTGTGCCGACGAACATAACTTTCCGCACTGAGTAATTTGGCTTTCTAGGAAGTAGATATTACGTCTACTTTTCACCCACTGGGCACGAACTTCCAGTTCTTGACCAATCAAAATCGGATGATGAAAACGAGAGGTTAAACTCACCGTCATCGCCTTGATATCATTCTGAAATAGACAATGCAACATCGCGCTGTCATGCAGTGTAGTGACAATGCCACCTTGCATGATGCCATCGTAGCCCTCAGTTTTATCTGTTGGTACAATCTTGGCTCTGGTTTTATATTTAGCTACTGCCTCATGCTTAGTTAAAGAGTCATGCTCGCCAATAGCTTCAAAACAAATGGCGCTGTCGTTGAAAAAACCTTGGCTGCACACTTGGCAACGCCGATGATTGTGTGGAATGAAAACCTTCATACTTACCTTTACCCATAGATTGCTAGAGATTGATATGGCTCGACCAAAAAAACATCGCCAGTTGTGTACCCGTACGGCTTACTCTTGTTTTAAGCCCAATGGTGTTCCTATGGACGAGCTTCATAAAGAAGAATTGCTATTGGAAGAGCTCGAAGCCTTGCGCTTGGCTGATCAAGAAGGCCTGAGCCAGCTTGAAGCCGCCGAACAAATGCAGGTGTCTCGCCAAACGTTCGGCAACATTATCAAGCGTGCACGAGCTAAAGTCGCCAAGTGCATCGTCAATGGTCACGCGTTGGTGATTCAAAGTAGTTAATTAACGTGTTAGCCAGAAGTTATTTAACTCAGCGAGCGAGAACTCTTGATACTTAGCTTGATGGCTCAGTAATCTGATATAACTTTCGGCTTTGCCCTTCACACACATCCTTGCAATTGCATTCGCGCTCAATGTCTAACTGTGCGAGTCCTCCACAACTGCCTTTGATTGGCTTGCGCGAAAAAATCACGCCTATCGCCATCAATGTAACGACTCCGACAAACCCCAATAGCGTCAACAAAAAGGTCATTGTCGGAACCCTCGAATAGCACCTAGCTGATTAGGCTGTACCATTAGAATCGAAGCTTGTTTTTTGTGCCCGTTTTCGCCGCACGTTTTATTGCCACACCCACTATTTCTCGGCTCGCGACCATAATCGAGATCGGTCACTTCCCGTAGATTGTCGAAATCCAAAGCCCCGATTTCTGCCTTACCTGTCGATGCCAAGACTCGAATATCGTTATTGAACAAGTGCGCCAGCATCTTCTTACCAATATAACGAACCACCACAGATTTCACATCGTAAGAACGGAGAACCGAAATCCATTGCTTCTTTTTATTGCAAGAGGTGTCGGAGTCAATCAAAGGAACAATCTGTTTTATCTGTCGTTGTTCATCGACAATCGCGATCTGTGGGGAACGAGCAAAGTGGTTGCCAACATGAAGGTCGCGACAAGGTACTGCGTATAACATAGTAACTTCCTGTTATTGATGATCAAGAGTTCAGCATACGCCCCATTATTAGCATATGCCAATAACTATCATGTGAAAAATAAGATTTACTGGATCGATAACTAAGATCACAAGCACCCAAACTTACCGTCATCTTCAGCCTATCTCAGTTACCTTTCAAATAACCATATATACTAGGGGGTAGTATTTTTACTGGGGGTATTTTTTGCGTTGTTAATGCCTGTTATCAAGAGCCAAGCTCAAACCCATTACAAAAAGGCCTCGCACAACCGAGAGCTTAATCGACTATTCAACGTCACACACTAGTCTGAATAATGTCTAATTAGGGACCAATCAAAGATGTTTATAGGAAAAATAGGTTGGATTGAAAATCAAGAATTGCAGTCGGCTTCAATGTAAACAAGCTTATAATTTGAAGTGAACAACGCATCGGGTTGTTATAATATAACATCACACTAAATTACCATCATTTCTCATGAAACAGCCATTTATTCTAATCGATGTCATCAATCGCCTCTCCACACGCTATGTAAGCCGTTTCTCGACATGCTTTCGCTCTCTCAAGGGCTTGACTGTTGGCCTAGCATTATTGTGTTTTGCGCCAAATCTATATGCCCACCCTCACTCTTGGATAGAGATGAAAACTCATATTGAGGGAGAGAATGGCATGATCACCGGTCTCTCTATGGAGTGGTCTTTTGATGCAATGACCTCGATGTACATGTTGGATGGAGAAGACGTCTCTGCCGATACAGAAACTGAAACATTCAAAAAGCTCGCAGCGTCTGTAATCGAAAACATGATGTACGAGCACTACTTCACGTACTTTTATGATGGTGAAGAGCCCATCAAATATCAGGTGGTTGAGAACGCAAAGTTTGAGCGTGATAAAGCCAAGATGGTTCTAACATTTGACCTACCACTTTCTAAACCTAAGCCTGTGACACGAAACTCGCTTCGCGTATTGATTTTTGACCCTAGTTACTTTGTCGACATGTCGTGGCTATCCAACAGCGACGTGACATTGTCACCTGAACTAGCAAGACAATGCCATTTAGAATTAATCGAGCCTAACCCGACGCCAGAGCAAATGAGTTATGCAATGTCTTTACCTGTCGATGCAGATCCAGATAACACGCTAGGCCAACTGTTTACACAATCGGTTGAGCTTCATTGTGCGGCGGTTCCCGCTTCTTAGTCGCAGTGGTTCGTTTCAGCCTTTAAGTCAGCGTCTAGCTGATTAAGCATGGCAACTAATTAACAGAAAGATTTCAGATATAGGTTCTTGTTAAATGAAGAAAAATCAATCCAAAATCAATCACTACCTCATTGGTGCTGGCGCGTTCGTGCTTATTGCTATTGGTGCGTATCAACTGTGGTCCATGTGGCCATCGTTAGTTATCTCTAGCATTCAATGGCAAAGAGAAGTCAATTCAGAACTTGCAGACCTGCTCTATGAAGCTAAATCCAACCCTTGGGGCGCAGGCAGTTACCTTATCGGGTTCAGCTTTATCTATGGCATGCTTCATTCTTTGGGGCCTGGGCACGGCAAAGTTATCGTGTCGACTTACTTAGCGACTCACCCAACCAAAGCCAAGGCGAGTTTAGTGCTTACGGTCGTCTCCGCTTTTTTACAAGCATTGGTCGCAATCTTACTAGTAAGCGTGTTGCTGTGGGGCTTTAGTGCTTCCATGCGAGTAGTGAATGACAAAGCGAATATGTTTGTTTCATTAAGCTTTGCCTTAGTCGCGGTCGTCGGCGCGCTTATATGTTGGAAGGCTTTGAAAAACATCTACACCGCTATGCGTAAGCCTAAGCTGAAAGTGAAAGCCATCACTACACTCGCAACAGACACAGCTGCGACAATTTCAGCGCGTTCGCCAATGGCACTTCGTTCATCAATATCAGCCCCTTCTCCGATAATCGACGCTACTAGCACAATGCAAGCCGCAGCTAACACTCATGCAGATCATTCTCATGCCGACTGTGGGTGCGGCCACCAGCATGTAGCCGATGCAGACGCAATCAACAAAGCCTCAACGCTCCGAGAATATGCTGGAATTATAGTGACGATTGGCGTAAGACCGTGCACCGGAGCCATCATGGTACTGCTTTTCGCAAACATGGTTGGCCTATATTGGATGGGTGTTGTCAGTGCTTTTGCCATGGCGATTGGTACTGCTTTCACAACCTCGACGATTGCTATAATGACACTAACAGGCAAGAACTTGGTAAAACGCTATTTGGATTTGGCAGCAGGTAACAAGAATAACAGTGCTTCACTAAAAGCCGCAGGTCATTATTTACAGCTATTCGGTGGTGTTTTACTTGTCTTAATTGGCTTGTTGCTAATGAGTGGACAAGACAGCGGTATGTCGCCTGTTTTCACTATGTAGCGAACGATGTAATAACAAACCTCAGTTTATTGCGACCTTTACCATTTTTACTAAAAAACACTAGCCCTTATCTCTCAAATCTGAATTAACAGCCACATAATTTCTACTAACCTAACTTTGCACAGCCAGTTAGGTTAGTAGTCAGCCATTCAGAACAGCGCGCTCTATGTAGTTCTGTAACAAACCTACATCCAACTTTGATTTTCCTATTCTTAGCTACTCTTTCATAAACTAACTTAGATTGTTCTAACAATATTAGAGCACTATCCCCCTCCTTTTGAAAATAAGGACATAACTTCCGCAATCCAGAAACTACGATCGCACTCTTCCTATTTTGAAAAAAAATAGAGCAGCAGTTTTATCAATTGAGTAACAAGCCGAAATTATACCCAATAAATTTCACATCAAACTCCAAGCCTTTACCTTACAACTACAGATAGAGCTTTCTTCAACCAAATTCTTGGATAACCTATACTCAAAGGTAAACAAATGAAACTAGACATTCCGAGCGCCACGCTCAGTGTTTTGTTACTTTCTCCGAGTTTCGCGAGTGCTGAAGATATACCTGATTCACACGAATTGCGTAATTTCTCGATGCGTTCACAAAGCTCTGGGATAGCCCCACCGCAAGAAGTACTCGGCGTTTATGTTGTCAATTCTGGTCCTGGTCTGGATACCGGTTGTACCTATGCTTCTGGCGGACCTCTACTTATCTCTTTACCTGTTCCTATGGTTGTCAGCCCCAACGTTTTACAAAGTGACGGGAGAATTGCCCCAAGTAAACTGGGCGATATGCAGCAAAAAGGCGTTCTCGGTTCTAACGCAAGGATCAGCATGCCGGTCTTCGACATAGACTCCAATGCCAACGTCAGTAATATTGCTCCAGAAATAGATGTCGTATCTTTTAACGGAAAGTCTTTAGGTACGCTGCAAGGCTCTGATAACCGCTGGACGGATACTAACCTTCAAGTCGATATCAGTGATATCAAGTTCGGCCAAAACAATGAGATTCGCGTCGATATTGATACTGGCAATACGGGAGACAACTGGTGTATGTCTGTCGATTGGGTCTCAATCGAGTTTGATGTTGCCATTCCTGTGATTCTTGCTCATGGCATTGCTGCACAATCAGACACTTGGGATGATGATACGGCTCCAGGCGTGCTTTCTACACTTGATGACTATGGCATTCGTTATACTCGTTTCTCTGCTGACAAAAATGGAACCACAGCGACTAACGCTAATATCTTGAACAACAAAATTCAGGGTTTTCTCGATGAGTTGAAATCCGACAAAGTTCACGTCATTGCACACAGTAAAGGCGGGCTAGATACCCAAAACCTCAAAGCACTTAGCCCTTCCTTTGAGATAACCTCCCTTTCTACTTTCTCCACACCTCACCTTGGTAGCGTCGCAGCAGATTTGTCGGTGATAAAAATGGACCACTACGCCGATATCTACAGTAACGTCAGTACCGATCCAAATAATTACGCTGGCAAGTACATGCAACTCCCAAATATTCCGTTTGCGGGTCCTAAAATGCCTGGTATCCGTGATCTAACAACGGATACAGCATCAAACGCGATCCAAATGCGTACTCGCGGCAATATTGCAAATACATTTTCTATTGGGGCAAATGCCGATCTCAACCAAGACGGTGTTATTGAGAAAGATCCTGATATCGTTGGCCTATTCCCGTGGGGATCGCGTTGGGCAGGCGTTACCGCTTGGCAGGCGCTAAGAAGCTTTAGTTCTGCGGCCTACCTCGATACTCAAACTCAATCGGTCACAATGCCAAGTGTGCATGGACCACAAGCTCATCCAATCACCATAGTCAGTTACCAAGCCATTCAAACAGTACCGCAAGAAAATGATGTTGTTGTGACCTTGGCAAGCGCTAACCCAAGTTATACCAATGCATTGGGTAACGTATTGGCTAACCACTCAACAATGAAAACGGGACAAAACGTTGAACGCTTTCTACAACAAATTATTTCAATGCGCTAAGGAGTGGCCACAATGAAATTCATCAAGCAATTAGTGATGGTGTTCAGTCTTTTCTGTACCTTCATCACACCGGCTATCGCCAGTAATGCAATACCCGTTGGGATGAGTACAAGCACGACACTATCTCAACCAGTGACTAGTAACGATAACGAAGTCACAATGCTATTTACCATCGACAAAGCGGAAGCCCTAAAAGCAGAAATCATCGTGCCGTTGGATGATGCAACCGTATATTTAGTCAAGCCTAACGGGCAAGTCGCAACATCATCCAATGATGTGCAAGCGAACATACTTTCAGGTGACACACAAAGTCCGCCGCTACCGGGCAGCTATTTATTTTTGCCTGAAGTAACTAACCCTGAACCTGGCGAATGGAAGATCGTCGTTGATTTTCCAAACCCAAGTTACAACACAGTAATTATTGCTCAGGTTGCGATCCAATCCCCTATTGCGTTTGGCATGGCGATAGCTGCAAACCAATTTGTGGTCGGTGAACCAGTTCCCGTTTCTGCATTACTGACAAACAAAGGGAATCCAATCACAGGTGCCCAAACCAGCGCAGTGATCATTGATGAAGCTGGAATAAAAACACGCCTGACGCTTAAAGATGAGGGTGTCAATTTCGATGCTATTGCTAAAGATGGTGTCTACAGCAATATTTTCGTTCCACCCGCTGAAGGGGATTATCTAATTGAAGGCATAACGTCTTTTGAAGAATATGGAACAACTATCACTCGCCAGACAAGTAAAAAAATCCACGTACTACCCTCTGACATTGAATTTGTCAGCCTCTCACTCGCTCCACTGTTTTCCTCTGAAGGCTGTGTTATTGCCTTAGAGCAGCGCTTGGAACTTGATGTTAAATCCGCGGGGGATTTTGCCATTCATGGTTACCTCACCGATGGAATTGACGAGCTGAACACAAGCAAACGTCTGCAACTCAAACCTGCGAAGCAAATCGTCACTCTACAGTACTCAACTGAAGATATTTTTGGCGCGTTTGATTCAGCGTCTACTTTGACCTCCAACCCGACGATCATCTACGCAATCACTCAAGATGACATACGAATTTCAGCCCCTCGAATTCAGTTTGAAGAATTTATTGATTTAGCATCTTTTGAGCGTTGCCGCGAACCGATTGAAGTCACGGGGAGTTTAGTCACCACACCGACTATGTCGCAAGATGGAACCTACATTGATTCGCTGAGTTTTGAGTTTCCTATCCATGTTACGCGCAGTGGAACTTACACAGGTTCGGTAAATATCGTTGGTGCAGCCGGAGAGTATTTAGAGCTAGTGAGTTTCCAAGAACCGCTTGAGGCTGGCGAAAACACCATCAAGTTTACCGTTCCTGGTGACACGTTTAAGCAAGCCGATGGTCCTTATGAACTGAACGCACTGCTAATCTACAGTGGCGTTGACTCCTATCGACAAGGAGTTCTCGGTCAAACTCCACCATACCAAGCCTCTGATTTCAGTCCGCCAGTGAATGTGACCCTCCCCTCTAACCTATTCGGTTTGGAAAGAGAAAACTGGCAAGCAACCCCGGCAACACATGTCACGCAACATCGTGTCGGTGGTTACTTAAGAGCGGGGGCTTCAATCCCATACGACTACGAAACACTAGCGAGTTTTGACTTAAGTGAGGTTCGAGGGAAAATTAAACAGGCAACGCTTATTGTTGATTTCGGAGATTCAACTCTTCAATTTCCATTCAACAATGTAACTGCGCATATCGTTAATCAAACTTGGTCTCCAAACACACTGGATTACGACACGTTCTGTGAGTCTTTTACAATATGTGCAGCATGGAGTAATCCACTCACTACATTCAACAACGTAGAAGCAGGTCAAACGCTTAGGTTTACCAACTCTAAACTATTAGAAGCATTAAATGAGAAGAGAGTGTCTGAGTTGAACAAACTAGATATTGCTCTTACCTCTTCTCCCTATGAAAGAAGTTTCTTCATTAACGTTAAGCAGGTGTCATTATTCATCGAGTACTGATCCTAAAACTGAAATAGAATAAGGCCATGCCCAAGGTATCGCTTTGGGCATGGCCTCTCAAAGTGAACAGTGATGAACTTTGCAAGCTTCATATATTTATTCTGTTAGAGCACCCTCAACAGCAGTGATAAAGCACACTAATCACTATAGACTCCATCAACCAACAAAATGAGATCGAAGTTTTATCCAAAAATGCCAGTAGTCCCAACAACCGGGTGACTCCACAGGTCTATCCATCCCATCACCAATTTTTTAGGTGACTTTAAAGATGCCCCTACACTAGTCTGATAGCTAAAGTTAGAATAGACCCGTTAAGTATCATCGATTTACAAAACAGAGCCAAAATATCTAAATAAAAACAGTGAGAAGCGATACAATAATCAAGTTGCAAAATTGCAGCGTGGGACACCTGCCCACTGACAGCCCATTCACAGAGAACCATAAAGTAGCCTCACATGTCTAAAGAACCCGGTTTCACTACAGAATACAAACTCGACAAGACGTTTTTCGCGGAGTGTTATGATCAAACTAGCCTTCCGACTCAATTTCCAAAAGCCTACTTAAAAGGAATACTGTTTCTTATTTTTGGTGTGGTTCTACTGGAATTTGAACTATTACCTAACGGCTATGTTGGCTGGTTCTTTATTGTTTTGAGTGTGATTGAAGCATTCAGTGTGTACTGCAAAAGAACCTGGTGGTTATGGCGACAAAAAATCAGCTCAGGCGCAGGCAGCAAAATTGTCTTTCAAGGTGACGCTAACGGAGTAAGTTACAAAAACCACAAAGCGACCAACACCATCGCGTGGAGTGACATCGACCAACTTGAGCAGACCAATCTTGGTTTTATCCTGCATATCGGTAAACAGCGCCAATATGTGAGTAAATCTTGTTTAAGCAATGAAGCCATTGCCTTCATGATTGAACACCACGCCGCATCAAAAGCGAAATAACACCAATAAATGCCTGCTGATTTAGCAGGCATTTTTCTATCACTTTTAATTCTACGTATCGAATTACCGGACAATAACAATGAATACCGTGTACCAAATCAGTGATTGCCACCTTTCCGATGAATCCAGCTATGAGAACCTGCGCAGAGCACTGGAATACGTCAACAAAGACACGGCATGCAAGACCATCTTTCTGACTGGTGATATTTGTTGTAACCCAAAGTCTGGCGACTACGTTCGATTAGAGGCATTCATTAGGCAACACATTAGCGACCAATCCATTTACGTGATTGCGGGTAATCATGATGACTCTCGCTTAATGCGCACAGAGCTAAAAGGCTCGACGATTTATGTCACCGACAAAGCCACCATCGGTGAACGAGAGTTTGTGTTCCTAGACTCAAGCTTCAAGCCGCTAGACAGCCGCCACCCACTTGGTTCAGGGCGTATTGATAACCGCGGCATGGCTCAGCTAAAACAACAATTGAGAAAGGCCAATGATCCTATCGTGGTTGTTCACCACCCTGTCATTCCAGTCGGTGCAGATTGGATGAAAGCGATCCGCCTAGAGAACGATACTGATGTGATGAAAGTGCTTCGAAAATATCGCGTTCGTGACGTGTTCTGCGGTCATGGCCATGATGAAATAACAGCGACACAGCAAGGCATAACTCAATATATGGCCCCGTCGACAGCCTATGGCTTTGACCACTCGATCAATGAATACAATCGCAGCGAGAAGATAGGATTAAGTCGAATCTCGTTCTGTACTGATTCCATCAACTACCAAGCTGTCTATTTTTGAACCCTATCTTACTGTCTTAAACCTCATAGATTAGCTTTCAAATAAACCAAACTATATAGAGCTATGCCAATAGAAGAGGCTTGCGGCGATTCAATTTATCAATCTGTGATTGAAGCCCACAACCCAACTTCCACAACGGGTCAACGTTCAGTAGAAGAAATTACCTGGTTAGCACTGATGACTGTAAAACAAATGCACGATTTAGTTCGGCGCAATCTCGAAAACGAAGAGCTCGAAAACTAAAAGTTTGAAAAAGAATTATCTAGAAAACAGAAAGCTTGAAAGCTGAATACGTAGGATTATCGCCCCACTCTCACAAGTGACCAGAGCCTTGCAAACGTTATTACCCTAAGGTTTGCTAGCAAGGTCTTTGTGATTGATAATAAAAGCAATATAGGCGCAACTCTGAGCTTTTTGCCTCGTTTAGTTCGACAGTATATTGCTGAAAACCCCAATATTGATGTTGATCTTGTTGAGATGACGGCTTCTGAACAGATCGAAGCTCTGGACAAACGAGAGATCGATATTAGCTTCTCTCGCCCACTGCCGAACCTGCTTGTTGATGATTACACCTCGGTGACGATTTATACAGATAAGCTTGTTGCTGTTTTGCCCGTCACCCACGAGTTGGCTAAATACTCCACCATTCAAATGAAACAACTGCAGCAAGACCCTTTCATCTTATTTGAACGTGAACAAGCGGTAGGATTATTTGACTCCATCATTACTCAATGTGACCTATCTGGATTCTCTCCAAATATAAAAAAACAACCCAACAACATGCAAACCGTGTTAACCCAAGTCTCTTCTGGCTTAGGTGTATCTATCGCACCGCATGCAATTCGTGATTTACGCAGTGAGGGATGTGTATTTGTTAATCTTGAATCTGTGGACGTACAAATGCCATTAGTGATGACACACCATTCGCATACTCTATCCCCTACAGCCAGTGTCTTTGTTGCTGTCGTACAGAGTGAAATTGAGGCGATTCAACAAAACATGGCTTAGAAAGTTATCTATACCATATTCGTATAGAATTTAAATCAAATGGTTATTTTTGTTATTCAATCGCTAACCTTAGACTTAGCTCATCGAAATCATTCATTAAAACGATGAACCAAAGTTAAGGTGTCACCATGTCAAAATTGACTACAGAAGTGTTGAGCACAGGACGTTTATTACTGATGTCGAGCGCAGTCTCGGCAACTGCTGCAAACCTTTATTATAACCAACCCATCTTACCTAAGATCGGCGCAGAGCTAGGGTTAACAAGCGAACAGCTAGGCGCAGTGCCAGCTGCCGGTCAGATTGGTTATGCCGTGGCATTGCTATTCTTATCGCCCTTAGGAGACACGTTACCCCGCAGACGCCTAATAGCGATCTTGTCTGTCATGTTGGTGTTGTCATCTTTTGTCGCGTTTACTGCATCTAGCTTAGTGGCTCTGGTTGTTGCGTGTTTTGCGATTGGTTTGAGTGCCAACATCACTCAGCAGCTGATTCCATTTGCAGCGTCACTAAGTACTCCAGAAACGAAAGGAAAAGTCATTGGCACATTAATGACAGGCCTAACTGTGGGCATCTTGCTTTCGCGTACACTCAGTGGGTTCATCGGTGAGCAGTTTGGGTGGCGCGCGGTATTTATGATGTCAGCAATTATTGCGATGGTCTTTGGTGTGTTGCTGTATGCCTTTTTACCGACGAACACGCCGACAACGAAAATACCTTACCTTAAACTGGTTGCGAGCATGGCCACGTTAATCAAGCAGCATGCGACACTGCGTACTTCCGCTTTAACTGGCGCGCTTTGGTTTGCTTCGTTCAATGCGCTGTGGGCGACGTTAGCTCTGCATGTCAGTGAATCTCCGTTTAACTACAATGCACAACAGGCAGGAATGTTTGGTGTTATTGCTCTTGCTGGAGTCATTGGAGCAAAAGTTTCAGGGTCACTGGTGAGCAAGTTTGGCTCTCGAAACATGATCAGTATGGCGTTAGTTATTATTACTGCTGGTTTTATTATATCGGGGCTTTTCGCTGACACATTGGCTGGATTGATCGTCGGTATCATTCTCATCGACCTTGGGGTATTTAGCGCTCAAGTATCGAACCAAGTACGCGTATTCTCAATTGACCCACAAGCTCAAAGTCGTATCAACGGAATCTATATGCTTGGCTACTATCTCGGTGGTGCGTTTGGTTCATTTGTGGGAATTCAGGTATTTGAACGTGCGGGTTGGATTGGTGTTGTGGGCTTTAGTATTGCAGTCGTGATATTGAGTTTTATCGTTAACCGTTCAAATAAGCAATAAGTCACCTCGTCTTAATTCTTGAACTTACCAATATGCACAACGGATATTCACTCTGTAATTGATAGCAAATTACCACCCAGTGATTTGCTATCGTTCTAGATCTAATAAGGCAGTAGTAACTCTACTCTCTCAAGTTTTGAATATCATGATTCTCAAACAAGCTTTCCCGCCTAGAGCGCTGTTATGCCTTTGCGAGATGATCTTGGTCTATTCTTATCATTTAGACGACTGAGTTCCGAGGCTTTGAGTATGAATAAACTGTTTTTAATCTTATTGGTTTTTCTTTTGTCCGGATGCGGAACAAGTGATAGTGCTTTGATTGAGAGTGGTCACAACACCTCTTACATACAAGGTTTTCATGACGGTAGGCATAGCGGCATGCAAGAAAGCGGCAATAGCTTCGAAAACTACATAAAAGATGGAAAGCGTTTTGAATCAGACAGTGACTACAAGCAAGGCTGGATCGCGGGTGAATCTGAGGGGGAAAAACTACAAGCAGAAGCAACAGCGATCGGTAAAGGTGCCGCTGCTGGTTATCCTCAAAAATCGACAACGACAGATTTAGATGAAGTAGCAAAAGACACCTTAAAAGGCGTCGATACATCGGGTTTAGAGAATCTAAAATAAAAGTATAACAAAGCCAAGGTCGGGCTCTGGAACAACTCGTACATTGCCCAACGCTTACAAATGCACCTGAGCAAAAATTGATCTGCATTAGCATATGGTTTAATAATGATTAACTACTAAACATTCATAATACAAATTGCGCAATACTGAATTGAGGAGTTCATTTTTTACGTTGTTGGTGATTTCATGGATGTTCACACCTTAGCTATATATACCTCTTTGTTAGCAGCCACGGTTGCGAGCGCTATGTTGTTAACGCATAAATATATACTCGCAGGCACCACGTTAGGGGTGAATTATATTGCTTATGCTGCTTTGCTGTTAGGAGCCAGTGTTACCCCACTTTCGTTCGGCGTTACTCAATCTTCAGAATCCATCGTTTTTCTTTCCAATGGTGCATACGCAACGGCTTTTGGTTTACTACTCGTCGGCATAACCGTGTTACGAGGAGCAAGTCGATCTTTTCTCGTAATATCAATCATCATTAGCTCCCTTGGCATTAGCTTCTTCCTTTATAGCGCCCTAATTGCGCCTTCTGTTACTTCTAGGATCGAGGCTCGAAGTATTCTCGTTGTGACGATATGTATCTTAGCCCTCTGTGCAAACTATTCAGGGGAAAAGCACGATAACAGAGAAGCAAAGTGTCTGTTGAATCTGACCCTGTTTATCAACATTCTCTATATGGCAATTAGGGGCGTACTTGCTCATACCAAAGGAACGAATTCGAACTATTACCTGATATCAGATATTCATAAATTGTCTTTCGTTATCATGACAATCACAATTGTTAGCCTCGCATTTTCAGTGTTTTGGATCTTAACTGATCGTTTGTTGAAGCAGACCTATCGTTCATCGATCACTGATGAACAAACCGGCCTTTATAACCGTAGAGGCCTAGCAGAACTGATACCCAAGCTTGTTCAACCAGGCCGAGAGAGTGACATTTCTGTACTGATTGCCGACCTAGATCACTTCAAAAAAATTAATGATACCTATGGTCATGACAAGGGAGATGATGTGATTAAGCACTTTGGTCAAATTCTTGAAGATACATGCCGCACAAGCGATTTCTGTTTTCGCTATGGTGGAGAAGAGTTTGTTGTCATGTTACCTAGAGCGAATAAAGTTCAAGCAATGCAGATAGCTGAAAGAATAAGAAACCACGCAAAACACAACTCCAATCAAGAGCTCTCTTCTGGCACGTATACTGTCAGCATTGGAGTGACTCAAGCCCTCATAAACGATGACTGGAATTCATTAATTAAAAGAGCGGATAACGCCCTCTACGACGCAAAATCTCAAGGGCGCGATTGCATTGTTGAGCGTTAAGGCGAGTTGTAAAACAGTGTAAATATTCTTCCATCACAAAACATGTTGGCTAAGATTCAAGAAGTTAAACACACACAACAAGTAAGGTTAGCAAGGATGCGCATTTTTCGGTTTGTTTTAGCGATAGCATTATTGGCGTAACTCCCTTAAAGCGACTCTAGAACTTCCCGCCATTTACCCATTCTGCTTTTGGTGGCACGGGCTCTTGGTTTACCCATATCTCTTTAATTTGACCTCCCTCAACTCGGAATAGATCAAAACGCGCAACCTCGAGACCATTATCAATAACTCGGCTGTAAGCTGCTACGAAGTTACCTTGACCGACAATCTTGAACACTTGGTCATAGCCACCAATATAGCTATCTAAAGGGCTCACATCTGAGGCTTGATAAACGGCTAGCTCTTCGTGCTGGAGATACTTTGATAGCTTGTCTTTCTGCCCTAGTACCATGACATCACATAAAAAATCACGGATAAGGTTCTTATTCTCCTCTGTTTTATCTAAGTCAGTATGATTGATTGGCCCTTGCAGTCGACCTTCCCCTTCCGTCGGTTGAGCTTCGAAGGCAGAAATCACATCCCAATGTTCAATAATTTTATCGTCATTATCGGTATCGAATAGATCCGTAGTCACCCACTTATATTCGCCATTATTAATATCTTGGAATGCTTGAACAAACACGAATTGGCCATCGACGATTGAACGTATGATCTTTATGTCTCTAACAGGGCAGCGTTTTAAGAACGGTTCGAAGAACTCAACAAAACCATCAATACCGTTGCGAACCCCAGTGCTATGTTGAGTATAACGTTGACCGGTGTACTTCGTTACCGCCTCTAATGCATGACCATCTCGGATACCTTCCATATACAGATTAGTCGCATTCGCTAGCTTATTGCTCATAGATAGTTTCTCCAAACTTAATAGTGCCAAAGTACGTTATTTGGCTCGTACACTGAAACTCAGAACTAGATTGTCTCAGGTGTCCTTTTAACTGTCGGATTGTTGAATAGGCTCTTCGCGTCGCTATTCAAAACCAAGTTAAGCTCGATATACGTCTACAGCATATCGAGCCTTTACAACCTAATTGGTCACTGTGGTTACTGTTTGGCGTGATAAGCTTTAGATACTGCGTAGCTATCCTCAAACCAGTTCCAACTCTTCACTTTGCCATCTTCAACCTGAACTCGAACCGCCCAGCTGAATTTACCCGTGTCTACACCAGATTCATTCGCAATGGCACTCATGCTGCCCATGAATACTGCTTGGTCGCCGTTTACAAAACTATAGTCTGTTGACCAGCTTGTGACTTTCAAACCTGCGCCAAATAGAGGAAAGAAAGTGTTGAGCACTTTTTCTTTTGACTCCCAGTTACCGATCCAAGGGATGTCGGCGTCACCTTCGTTGTGCCAGACAAAATCATCGGCCATTAATGACTCGAGTTTTGCCATATCACCTGAGCCTGCCGCCCATAAGAATGCTTGAGCCGTTTCTAGTGTCTTTGCTGAATCGACTGCTTTTGTTTCATCTGCAAGGGCTGGAGTGAATTGAAAGAAAGCCAGAAGACTCGCTAGACCGATAAGTAGATTTTTCTTTAACATTTTCTTTCTCCTGATTGTCAATTTTGAAGCTCAATGCGTGGGAGATTAAAAGTGCCATCAGTGCATGCTTTGAACTTCAGTTCTGTTTGTTGCCTTGTTGAGATAACTATAGCTGTGCTAAATTTTTGGTAAACTCACTAATTGAACACGTTGGATATGCGCAAATGCACAACATAAGATGGGATGACCTGCAATATGTTCTAACAGTGGCGAATGAAGGATCCCTGTCGGCCGCGGCAAGAGCACTTGGTGTAAACCACAGCACCGTTTTACGTCGTATTGACACCTTTGAGTATCGTCACAAATTACGAATTTTCCATAAACTTCCTACCGGATACAAACTAACGGTTGAAGGGCAAAAGCTTCTGGAGTCAGCTCTCGCTATCGAATCCACAGTAAGAGAATTGGAGCACAAGGTTTTTGGACAGGAATTGAAGCTAGAAGGTACGCTAAGAATAACGACGACCGATGCGTTATCTCGCCTCATTCTGGGTACTCATTTGGCTGCTTTTCATCGGCTTTATCCAAAAATTCAGTTAGAACTCAGCCTCACATCTCGTCAATTGGATATTTCACACCTAGATGCAGATATCGCGATTCGCCCGGCAAATGAGTTGCCAGCCCATTTAGTTGGGACCAAGTTAAGTAAAATTGCCTTTGGTGTTTACGGATCGCCAGAATATATAAATGGCCTTAAGAGTAAGCACCCCTTAAAGTCTGCATCTTGGTTAATGATGCATAGAGGCAGTGCTTCGCTACAGGTTTCTGAACTGATTTCGGAAGACAAAATTGTCATGAAAGCCGACTCTTTTGAGCCCCTGATCATCGCGGCTGAAAATCAGATGGGGTTAGCCTACTTACCCTGCTTTTTAGGTAACAGTAAGGGAACTCTGCAAAGAGTAGATATGGAAGTGATGCACCAAAATACAGACCTATGGATGATGACTCATAAAGATTTAGAAGATTCAGCCAAAGTAAAAGCATTTTTTAATTTTATGAAAGGCGCAATCAAATCAGACCATAATCGGTTGGCCGGATTTGATTATTAGAGAACGAGTGCCGGCTCTTCACCATTAGGCTTACGAACAAAATGACACAAAGCCCACAGCACAAACAAAGTCACAGCCAGCTCCCAAGCGCGTAGGAAGGTACTTTCCAACCCTAAATTGCTACTGGTCATGTACAACTGAATCGGCAGCATGGTCGCTAATAACGCATCGGCATGAACGTCTCTCGCTAGACCTTTCGCTTTGGCCATTGATGCGGTGATCATAAAAGCAAATAAGCCCAACACTATGGTGTAGTAACCGAATGTGGACTGATGTCCTGCCATCAACAAAGTGAACACCATGGCTACTGCACAGCCGCCTACTTGAGTTTGAAAACGGCGGTCAACCACGTCAATAAAGCTTTTGTGCGTGGTTTGGGTTGCAGCGGCAATCACTGGAACCATGCAGAACGTTGCTGAGATGATGTCGACAATCATCAAGAATGCCAAACCAAGACCAATCAACGCGAGTGAAATTGCTCTGCTCTCAAATGTGACAGGCTGTTCTTTAAATACAGGAGGCTTGTTTCCTTGCTCAACAGGGAACAGAGCCACCATGGTTTTTGCTACTACCATGGTAATCAACATGGATACCAAAATTTCATGAATACGCATCGGCATATCCATGGTGGTATGCTGAGCAAACACCACAATCAAAATCCAGTTGAAGGTTGGCATCAACATTTTACCTTTCTTCGCTGGCGTAGTGGCTCGACGACGCATAAAGTCGAAGAAGAACAGGCTGATGGTCCACACCACAAACGGATGCTGTGAAAATACCTCAGTCACCACCAACGCTGTACTTGCTGCCAATAAAGTGGGTGCCAAGGTACGGATCAGACCAAGCCAAGAGTAATCTTTATTCTTGGTCATGATGATGGTTGGATACAACGCCAGATAAACGGGAGAGTCTAGGTTTAGTAGCTTTCCCAACACCATACAAATCGTCACAGTAAGTGCGACACGCAGCGCTTCATTACGTTGAGAATGACCCTGTGCGGTGTTTTCAAATGTCCACATCGTCATCTCCTACTAGTAGATGTAGCGAAATGTTGAAACCAAGTGAATCCAAGCAGAGCCAATAACGTGCATTATTGGGTTACCGCTTTCAACAATCACACTCGCTCGTGAACCTGAGATCATCGAAGGATCCAATTCATTAACGGTAATGCGGGTACGTACTTTCTGTTGCTCACGGATCCAACGCGTATCATTAGTCACGCTAGACAGCTTGCCATTGGCATTATTGGTGTCGTAAATCGCACGCTCTTGGCTACTCACTTCCCCCGTAAAGACTTTGCCCGGTAGCACATCAAAAGAGACCAAAACTTCGCGGCCATTAGTAAGCTTATCAATGCCTTTCTCATTGAAGTCCGCACTGATCCACGCATGAGCTTCGTCCACCAGCAGCAATGATGAAGTACCTTGAGTGATATAACTGCCCGATTGCAATTGTAAGTTGGTCACGACTCCTTCCGTTTGCGCGACGACTTGAGTGTGGCCTAAATCCAGTTCCGCACTGGCAAGTTTTGCTTCTGCCAATTCAATGGCCGCTGTGCGGTCTTGGGTAGATAACTCAACTTCAATGCGTTTCACTTCCGCGTTCGCAGCTTCAACCGCACTACTCGCAACTTGTGTATTGGTGATTGCGTCATCAAGATCTTGTTCAGTCGCGAGCCCTTTGTTACGCAGTTTTTGGTTACGTGCGAGTTTCTGTTTCGCGTTGTGATATTCAAACTCTCGTTGGCTTTGTGTTTGTTTCGCTGCTGCTAATTGCTGCCATTTCGCTGAATCAGAATCACGCGCTTGATGCAGTTCGGCTTTCGCTTGTGCCACTTTCAATTGGTAGCTACTGGCATCGATAGCAAATAATGGCTGACCTTTTTCAACCAACTCGCCATTACTAACCATGACGTCGGTAATCACACCGGACACTTCTGGCGCAATGGTCGCCACGTTACGATACAAAGTCGCTTGAGTGGTGAAAGGGGAAACATTATCTGAGGTGACTAAAAAAGCGGAGAACAATGCTGCCGCTGAAAAAACAGTGTAAATTGCGTATCTATAAAAATTTTCGTTCATGTTTGTGCCTAGTTTTCATTCGTTATAAAGCGCCGCGCTCACGGCTTATTCGATTCTCTTTTCTACGAAAACTAGGTTATAACCATTCACAAATGGAAAACAGAGCCAATAAAAGAAGTGAGGATTCCACATTTGGAAAGGTTGATGATTTGTACCGATTTCGCTCAATGGTTGAACGAAAAGGTCAGATAAGGGTGTATTGAAACGTTCGCATTCAGTTCCTCCCCTTTCCTTCCCAGCGTTCAATAAGAGATTGAAGAAGTAAGACCACCCGACTTCATTCCATTGGATTGCTTAATTTTCGCTAGCTTCTTATGGTTAAAATGCCTATTGTACAAACCATAAAATTATAAAGACTCGCGGCCTTTGCCACAGAGACTCTCCATTTAAAGCGAAAAGACTTACTATGAATTTTGATATCAATGCACTGAAACACCACCAACTGGTCGAAGATGGTCAATTAGAAGGGTGTTACATTCATCAGCCTGTGCAAGGCAGTCAACCAGATGACAAAGCCGTTTTAGAAGAGCGTCAAGCGCTAGAAAGCCGAGGATATAAGGTGGTTCAGGTTAAAGCGAAAGGCGGAACAACTACGTTTGCCGAGGCTATGCAAGAACTTGCGAAGAAGACAGGCCACCAGCCTAAATAGTAAGTGACTTGGTAAACCAATATGATCATCGAGAAAGCACCCTACCGACTATTGAGTCAGCTGGGTGCTTTTTTATTGACGGCCTTTGACTGACTAATCTTGTTAACTGACCTAAGTTACTGACTCAGCTCACTGAACTTCGGCAAGCTTTTCACAAACCTCTGGTGTACATCCATATAAGTTTGCATATAGATTTCATCGATATTGTCACTACCCGGGAAGCTGGATGAGAAATCTACGTGGTTGCGGTCAATCGACAATTTAGCCGCCTCGACAATATGAGCAATGAACATTCGAGGATCTTCCAAGCCGATAGAGATACGCATTGTCGTCGGTTTGATACCGGCTTCATTAAGCGCTTCATCACTGAGTTCTGAATGCGTAGTCAGGGCTGGGCACAGCGCCACGGTGTTGGTTTGCCCTAAGCTCACTTGCATGCCGATTGCTGGCTCAAGCATGTCGAAGAACTGTTTGAATCCATCTCGATTGATTGGCGCACGATCGCCGTTACCTTCCATATCGATTGTGAAAAGCGCCGCTGGCAAACCCAAGTACATGTTGTTCTGGCAGTGTTCATAGTTGTCACTGTCTGGCAAAGCAGGACACGATACGTTGATGTCAGGGTGAGCATCAAAGATCTTCGCGAGAGTCAGTGTATTAATCGTTTTTTGCACCACTCGCATCTCATACGTTTTCATACCATTGAGCACTTCAAACGCTTTGTCTGCGTCTAGGAATGCGCCCTTAATGTAGTACACATTCCAAAACAGCGTTTCGTTCCATGGAATGGTGACCTCATCGCCGTTGGACTTGGTGAAAGTGACCTCCTCTCCTTTTGGAATAAACATGGTCTCGTTGCGGCCAATCACAACTCCAGCGGTTGTGGTGCCAGAACCCGCCAGTTCTTTGGTGTAGGAGTGAATCACATAATCGGGTCTTTCCATCACATCATCACGTTTTAGTACTGGATGCAGCAATGGCGTGCCTACTGTTGAGTCAACAATCACATCCCAACCACGAACGTGACCAGCTTTGCTGATACTAGCAACATCCAACACGTATCCATGCGGGTTACACGGTGACTCTAGGTAGACGTAGATTTTCTTACCCGCAGCGATGCGATCTGCGTATTTATGAGCAACCTCATCAAGGCGCGTCGCAAACTCATCACCGGAGTAACCATCCACCCACTCCACCGCGACATTTAGGTTAGACGGTTTCCCAAACCAATCTTCCAACAACTGGTAAGAACCGCCATAGATATTACGTGAAGCCAAGACTATGTCTTCATGTCCAAGTAAATGGCTCAACAATCCATCAATGGCCGCCATACCCGAATTAAAGTTCCATGCGAGGTATTCGTTGGCTCTAGAGCCTGCCTCAATATCAACCATATGGTTAGCCAGTGAAATCGAGGTTGGGTTAAGCAGTCGAGAATAAATATCGTGCAGCGGTTCTTTACCGTTGAACGCATCTTCAATCCATTCTGTACAGGCAAATAAATAGGTCGCAGTGCGCGTAATAACCGGGCTTGCCGAGAAGATAGCCGCCACATTATCGAAGATAGGATACGCGCCTTTAGACGCAAAGTTGCCATTATTGGTGGCAATGGATTGGTAAGTGGCACGCATCGGGTTTTGCAGGTTATCGAGGATCTTAGCGATCTGGAATGACAGGAAACGTTTGGCGTTAAACCAGGCGATTCGGTCACTCTTGTCGAGTTCTGAAAGTCCATCAACGGTCAATGCCCAAAGGTCGTGAGTCTTGGTATTGGCTTTGTACAGCGTCGTCGCCAGTTCGATAAGCGTGACGCCGTAATCACTGTTTGGATCGATACCAAAGTGCTTTGCTTGCTCAACGGCAAGAGCTTCTGCTTGTTCGTGTTTGGTGGTTTTACGCAGCGGGCTAAGTTGAGTTGAAGTATTCATAATTCCTAAGTCATTCCATGCTTGTTGTTCCTTCTTTAATTTTAGTTTTGAGCAGATGTTAAAAATTGCTATTTGCGAAGTAAGACATACACTTTGAGCAATAATATTGCCAAACTAAATTCAATATTGATGGATTATGCCAATGGACGAGATCGACAAGAAAATACTGGCTGAACTGCAAAACAACGCTCGGCTGTCTAATCAAGAGTTGGCCGATCGAGTAGCACTGTCGCCCTCTCCTTGCTTACGCCGAGTTCGAGCATTAGAGAAACAAGGGATAATTCGTGGTTACCACGCCAGTGTCGACCAAGAAGCGTGTGGCCTGCCAGTCAATGTGTTTGTGTTGGTGAAACTTGAAAAGCCAACTGAAGAGAACATGCGAGACTTTGAGCAGCACATTGAAGTGATTGACGAGGTGTTAGAGTGTTTTCTGATGACGGGCAATCACGACTACCTATTGCATGTAGTCAGTGAATCGCTAAAAAGCTACGAGCAGTTCATCCGTAAACAACTAACTCGCCTGCCTAATATTGCTTCTATCGAATCCAGCTTCGCCTTTGGTCAGGTAAAAACAAAAACGAAGCTGCCAGTGAGATAATTAGAAACGACTTAATTTGTCTGTGCTGAAGACATTGGATAGTCATCTCCAATCATACAGATAAGTGCGCCGCCAAAAGCTTTTTCGTAACGTATTTTTCCTGTCGCATCTGAGCTTTCTATACTCGAACTGCCGTCCACAATCTGATTAATTTCTTGTGCCACTTTTGTTGGTACCAACCAGATACAAGCTGCAACAGAGCAAGTGGATGATGACGATTCGCAACCTGTCTCGGAGCTTCCTCTTATCCAAAGACTATCCTTTTCCTTAAGCAGTAATTGCGTTGCTATGTAATCTGGGTGGTCGATGTACTGATCGCCACCTATCCATGTATCTTCATAAGGTAGGTACGGCCCTTTCCATGTGGATAAGCCCGGATTTGCAATTAAGTGATTGATGTTTAAGTAGCCGAAGTTCGTATCGGTATCGGAAGCAATAGGAGGCAGAGAGCCATTATCACGAGAATATTGCTCAGCGGCATCCAAAACAGTATTCAGTTGGCCGATTAGAAATTTTGCCTCGTCGACACGGGACATACGGTTCCCGAACTGGTTGTAGATAAACAAAGCGGCAATGAGCATCAGGAAGCCAA
Source organism: Vibrio sp. 10N.286.51.B11 (assembly GCF_041469245.1). Lineage (NCBI taxonomy): Bacteria > Pseudomonadati > Pseudomonadota > Gammaproteobacteria > Vibrionales > Vibrionaceae > Vibrio > Vibrio sp. 10N.286.51.B11. The sequence goes on from NZ_JBFRKI010000007.1 coordinate 370,082, forward strand.
ACGTTACAAGTTTCCATTTTTTTATCTGACGCAGAAGTTTCAACATCTATTTTATCTCTCATCAAGAAGGTTCTGATAACGCTAAGGTCGTCCCTATGAGAAAGATTATACCAGAGTAAAATCAAGCGTTTTGCATTGAAACTTACTTGTCCATGTCTACGGAAAATAAGCCTAGCTCTAATGTGCCCAACTTCGATTTAGAGCCTCCCTAAAAACAAACAATCATCACACCCGACTTCACTGACTTAACCCTCAAATCAACCTTGTATTGAATTGCTCCGTAAAACAAACCAAAGCGATGGAAATCGATTCGAAGTGATCGTTTTATCGGACTGTCATCTAATTTTTGTACTTTGATATAACAAATAGCTCAAAAATTATTGAGCGATCGTTCAATTATATCAAATTTTCCACTATAGTTGATTGGTCAAACAACTCACAACAAGGAAAAGTTATGAATCCAAATACCGAATCTCAATCAACGCCGACTCGATCTATCCCTCAAGAAGCATTTGATTGGTACGACGAATATGCACACGGCCTGATTGATCGCAGAGAGTTTATGGCTCGTCTATCTGGGCTAGCTGTACTTGGCTTAACCATGACGACGCTAACTTCTGCACTGATTCCTAATTATGCGCAGGCAGAGCAAGTCTCTTTCAATGACCCTTCCATCAAAGCAACCTACGAGAAGTTTCCTTCACCTAAAGGACACGGCGAAGGCTATGGTTACTTGGTTGTACCCAAAGAGTTAGAGGGCAATGCGCCTGTTGTATTGGTCATTCATGAAAATAGAGGCCTCAATCCATACATAAAGGATGTGGCAAGACGACTCGCAGCGGCGGGGTTTATTGCGTTTGCACCTGATGCACTCTATTCGCTTGGCGGGTATCCAGGTAATGATGATGAAGGTCGAACGATGCAGAAGTCGCTATCAAAAGAGAAAATCGAAGAAGACTTTATCGCAGCGGCAAACTTCTTGAAGTCCCATGAAAAAAGTAACGGTAAGCTAGGCGCAGTCGGTTTCTGCTTCGGTGGCTATATCGTGAATATGTTGGCCGCTGTCATGCCAGAGCAACTCGATGCAGGCGTTCCATTTTATGGTACTCCTGCCGCACCAGATTTAAGAAAAAATGTAAAAGGCCCCTTGCTCATCCAATTTGCGGGAATCGATAAACGCGTGAATGCGACTTGGCCAGATTATGAAGCCGAACTCAAAGAGAACGAAGCAGACTACACAGCTTACATCTATGACGGCGTGAACCATGGCTTCCATAACGATTCAACTGGCCGCTATGCTGAAGAAGAAGCAGAGTTAGCTTGGAAACGTACACTTGAGTTCTTTAACCAAAAGCTTTCTTAATAGTTAGCTTTACTGAACCCGTTTTCTTTAGATTCCGAGTGACTGCCCTATTCCCTACAAAACCCAAAAGGCCTCGCACTCGCGAGGCCTTTGTTGGTCGGTAATCAGTTCCTCCCTTTTCCCATTACCAACAATAGGTTTGAGATGTAAACCAAGGGGGTTAGAAGGGGATTGTCGGTCGAGTCTCACGTACAGAAGCCTCGTTGATTCACTGACTTAACCGCTCATCAATGTAACTTCGCTTCAAACAAACCTATTGACCCGATCGCGCAAATAGATAATATAGATAGCTAGACGTCTACATGTCTTTTATTTATTAAATGGAGTTATCATGAACAGCTACAAAAAAATCACAGCATCCCTGTTGGCATTAGCTTTCGTATTCGGTGTAACAGGATGTGGAAAAAAAGACGAGGCTGTCATCAAGATTGGGGCGACAGTTGGCCCACATGCACAAGTTGTACAAGCTGTTGCCAAAGAAGCAGCAAAGCAAGGGATAAACATTGAACTCGTCGAGTTCTCAGACTATATCACCCCTAACGCAGCATTAGATGATGGAAGTATCCAACTGAACAGTTACCAGCATCAGCCATTCCTCGATAACTTTAATGCCAATCACGATAGCCAGTTAGTTTCTATCGGACGTTCAATTTTGATGCGTATGGGCGTTTACTCGAACAAGTACACTTCGCTTGATTCTATTCCCGAAAACGCTCGAATCGCGATTCCAAACGATCCAACGAATGGCGGGCGTGGACTATTACTGCTTGAAGATGCAGGGCTGATCTCATTAAAAGACAACGCTGGTTTCAACGCGTCTTTAAACGATATTGTTAGCAACCCGAAGAACATTCGATTTGTTGAAGTGGATGCCGCGCAGCTACCCCGCTCTCTTGACGATGTAGATGCTGCTGCAATCACCATGAACTATGTAATGTCGGCTGGACTCGACCCTAAGAAACAAGGCATTTACTTAGAGAAAAAAGACGCACCTTTAGCAGTGATGGTTGTTGCGGCGCGAGAAGAAGACAAAAATAATGAAACGTATAAAAAGATTATCTCAATTTACCACTCACAAGAGATCAATGACTTTTTAGACAGCACTTTCAAAGGCACCATCGAAGCCGCAAATTAAGCTAAATCGTTTCAGATTTGGCGTTGCATGATACTCATAAAGCAACGCCAGATTTGAGTTGGCGGGTTGTCGTTGACGCATTCCAGCTTCTTTTCAAATTAGAGAGCAAAGCTTTAGTTACTTGAATGGAGGTTGAAAACCATATCGTCAGAGCAGATTATGTAAGCATAAAATTCAATTAAATCTGGGGGCTTTGCATGAAAAAAGAAGTGATACTTTTTGATATAAACGAAACGGTTTTAAATTTGGAGTCATTACAGCCTAAATTTAAAGCGGTGTTTGGAAAGGAGGATGCATTATCACTTTGGTTTTCAAAGCTTTTACACTCTTCAACGGTTTGCATCGCAACAAACGTAAAATCTACTTTTTCTGAATTAGCGAATGCAGCGCTCAACGCTATTGCACAACGGTACAAGTGTGATTTAACGGCGGAAAGCAAAGGTGCCTTGTTAACTTCTTTTGCCAATCTACCACCGCACACAGATATCAAAGCGTCTTTGCTCAAATTGCGCGAGAACGGGTTTAAAACCGTCGCTTTTTCCAACTCATCCCTCGATCTCATCACTTCTCAAATCAAGAACTCAGGCTTAGAAGATTATTTCGACACCGTCATTTCCGTTGAAGAAACAGGCAGTTTCAAACCCAATTCAGATGTGTATAACTTTGCAGCCGAAACTTTAAAAGAGCCTGTCGAAAACCTTCGTCTTGTCGCTACTCATGATTGGGACACTCATGGTGCGCTATCCGCTGGCTTACAAGCAGCCTATATAGACCGAACAGGAGTTGAGTATCATTCCTTGTATTTGAAACCGGAGATTAGCTCAAGGACGATGAATGGTGTGGTGGAACAAATAATTAAGCACAATTTAGACAAGTAAAATCTCAAGAGACTTTTCTACTCCTGATTCGATACAACCACCCTGTAGTGGTCAACAAATTCCGGACACTGACTTAACCGCTTTGATCAACCTTGTGTTGAACTGCTCTGGTTATAGAGACGCTGTCGGTTACCTAAAAACTGCAGTTACCTAGCAACAAATATAAGCTAGAAACTACTGTAAGAATGAGGAACGCGTTTGTCTTCATCCCAGCCTGATAGCTCAATATTGATCAATGATTTGCGCTGCTCATTACACAGTGAAGCGATATTGATGATAGGCAGTTGGCTACGAAACTGCGCGGTAAGTATTACCTTTTTACTTTCACTCAGGCTGCTTCGACATTGCGCCAAAACCGCTTCAGTATCTAGTTGGTGTGCGTTCTCGATAATTTGGATATCAGCATTCTCTTGATAGCAATCTATCAACCAAGATACAGCAGGCTCTTCTATGCTGGTGAGCACGATGACATCTTTTGTTGTGACCAATTCTTTGAGTTCAGATAGTTTGAGTTCAGTTTCCATAAATACCCTCATTCAGCTGAAAATACATTAAAGTCGGTTGCCCAGTTTAGCCTGTGCCAAATGGTAACCTCTGTCTATCATCTCTTGTGAGCGATCGAACTCTAAGGTGCCACAAGCATTACGTGGGATCTCAAGCGTAATATCGGCGGGATAAGCGGCCAGCTTCTGGCGAGCAATGGTCGATTGCATCGCATCAAACGCTTGGTTGGCAATGTCGTAAGCAGCAAAATTGAAGCTCATTTTACTTTTTACACTGTTACCGAGATTATCGATAAAGTGAACAACCTTCTCATGCAGGTTACTCTCTTTTGTTGGTAGGGAAACCGGTATCACTTCCTGTTGAAGCATTTCGGGTTCACCACCTAAGTTCACAGCCAGAGTAAAGTCTGTCTTATCACTAAAGGTAGGCGCAATCGGTACGGGATTGAGCACTCCGCCATCAATCAGCACTTCACCATTAATGACATGTGGAGTGAAGAACAGTGGCAAAGAGATGGAGGCGCGAATGGCATCAAACAGAGAACCGGATTGCAGCCAAACCTCTTTTTCATCGGCGACGTTAGCGGCAACTGCGGTATAAGGGATGGGCAGATCTTCAATTGAAATCTCGCCGATCAGTCCACGCAGAGTGTCGATGATCTTGTCCCCTTTGAACATACCACTCGACTGCCATGAAAAGTCCAACAACATCGCCATATCACCTTGATCGATACTGGTGACCCACTCTTCAAATTCATCCAACTTGCCCGCAGCGTAGACACCACCGATAAGTGCGCCAATTGAACAGCCAGAAATGGATTTTATCTGATAGCCATGCTCAATTAACCAGCGGATGACTCCAACGTGAACCAAGCCTCTTGCGCCACCACTGCCAAGTACCAATGAGATCGTTTTTGCCATCATATTAATCCTTTAGTTTTAAATTCTAGGTGGGCTAACTCGCCGATTTACCAATTCGCCGATCTCAACTCACTGAATCACTCTCAGTCCATACGGGTAATGAAGGTTTGCTCGTCATCGACAAAAGCCACGTAGTCGCCGTGATAGATAAAAACCCGACCACGCCCTTCAACGATACACGCAAGCTGTGGGTTCAAATCTTCTTCAATATCTCTACTTTGAAAAGTGCCGGTATCGGTGATCACACCGCGGAGTTTAGGCAAAAATCCATAACTGCGTTTGGCTTGATCAATCAGGCTCAACTCGCTGGCGGTAGAAAAGCAAGCTGGGATTGGGCCTGCATCTTCGATAAACATAGTTTTCAGTTCTTCAAAGGCTGTAATTACCAGCCAGTCGATGCCATTTACGTGATGGATAAACATTGTTTATAAATACCTAGTTTCTCGATAACTCTAATGCGGAGATTCTATCACTATCAAGTGCAGAACGTGGGAGAAATTAAGGGACTACAAATAACCAGACACATACTATCTACAGGGTCTAATACTAGTCGTCCGACTCTACGACTAATGTCTAACCGACTGAGTCTATTTGTTTTTTTGGTTTGGTATAAGGTACTAACAACTAAATGTTAATGGGTTTTTAATTATAAGTTGACGCATTGTTTGCATTTCATACCGTGAGTCAACAACGTTTGTTGGAATAACACACCTAAGAGTGTGAACGAAAGGAATCAAAATGAGCACTACTTTAGAGTCCGCACATATACAAACAGAGAAGCCTCAAGCCAATGAGGATGAACTCACCTATGAACAACAACATAAACCAAGCTCAGAGTTTGAATCCCGAGAACAGTATCTAGAACACGAATTGCAAATCATGTCGCCTAAGCGCTGGCGTCCAAATTTGCCGTTTAAAGATTATCGATTTGAGATAGAAGACACCATCCCAGCGATGGCGGCGACCATTGGTAAAGTGGTTATGGTGGGCGCGATTGCAGCCACCTTTGCTGGGGCTCTCGGATTAAATGAAGACTTCATTCTAGAAAACGTTCGTTATGAACTGCTCATCGCCTCTGTTTTCATTATTATTTTCTCTGGCTTTTTATTGCCGACTGCAAACCTCGCAGGGACCCACGGCCCACTTATCCCTTTGATTCCGATTGTGGTTGCAGCAGGTGGACACCCGATGGCGTTTGGCCTGTTGATTGGCGCTTTTGGCCTCATCTTAGCCATCAGTAAAGGTGGCAGCATGTTGGCCAACCTCACCAGTAAAGGCGTGTGTGGCGGCTTATTGCTCTACCTCGGCTTTGTTGGAACCGCCTCTCAAGTGAAAAAGCTTTTCGCTTGGGCTGAAGGAATCGGTATGAGCCACATCGCGTTTGTGGTGATCTTTTGCACCATTATCTTGTACGCACTACTGGAACACTTCCGCAAACGTTGGTTAGCAGTACCTCTTAGCTGCTTGTTGGGTGGTACGATTGCATTTGCCATGGGCGCCCCATTTGCTTTCCACACTGAGCCAGGCTTGCCCAACATGAACCCTATGTATTGGTGGGGAGAAGATACAGGTTGGATGCTAGGCCTACCGACGATTGAACACTTCATGGTGGTATTGCCGTTTGCGATTCTAGCCGTAGCGATGTGGTCACCGGATTTCTTAGGGCATCAAGTATTCCAAAAGATCAGCTACCCAGAACGTACCGAAAAAGTACACATGAACATCGACGACACCATGACCACGGCATCAATTCGTCAAACGTTCGGTTCTCTGCTTGGCGGTACTAACTTTACATCTTCATGGGGTACTTACATCGTACCAGCGGCGATAGCTAAACGCCCTATTCCTGCTGGCGCGCTGCTCACAGCTCTGTTCTGTATCATCGCCGCAGTTTGGGGTTACCCGATGGATTTAGCTATCTGGCAACCTGTACTGTGTGTGGCGCTGATTGTTGGGGTATTTGTGCCATTGCTAGAAGCTGGAATGGAAATGACGCGTGAAGGAAAAACCACACAGTCGGCAGCGATTGTTGTATTTTCTTCAGCGCTCGTTAACCCTGCATTTGGTTGGGCTCTCACCATGCTGTTGGACAACTTAGGCTTAGTCGGTTGTAAAGAACGTAGTAGTGAACTGAGTAAAATGAGCCGTTGGGTGTTGCCTGGAACTATGTTTATTGTGCTTAGTGGTGTAATGGCGTTGGTTGGTCTTCTACCGGGGATTCCAGCGATTATCCCGAGCTTTCGTTAATATCGATTTTTGGTCTAAACTCCTCAATGAACAACAGGATGATTTAATAAGGAAATAATCATGGGCAGTAAGATTCAAATAAAGCTAGAGAGACCACGGGTAGAGTTACTACTTGAGCGTTATAAAGAGCTGATTGGGGAAGATTATCTTGGCTATCGTAATCATGTTTATAGAACAATCACTTATGCAATGCACTTTCTAGATTATGATGAACAATTTGAAAAGTTAGTCGAAACCGCATTTGTCTATCATGATATTGGCCTGTGGACTGACCATGAACTCGCTTACCTTGAGCCATCAGAAGCAGTGGCATTAAATGACAATGAAAAGGAAAATTGGGGATTAGACCCTGATGCTCTAAAAGGCGCTATTCACTGGCATCACAAAATCACACCGTATAAAGGTCCACATGAAAAAGTTATAGAAGCTTGTCGAAAAGCGGACTGGATTGATGCATCAAAAGGAATGGTTAAAAAAGGGCTCCCTAAGTCCATGATTGCAGAAGTAGAACAAGCTTTCCCAAATCATGGATTTCATGACACTTTATTAAGATTAGCGAAAGACTACGGTGGTTCTACTTTAATTGGTGGCATTAAAGTGACTCGTGGCATCGTAAAGCTGTAATTTCGTAGTAATGGATAGGTTAGACTTCGTTATTTTTTTCTGAATCATGAGTACATTTAACCTCGCCATTTTTGTCCAATTCTGTGTTCACACCCCTACTTTTAATTCCCCCACAAACAACTAAGGCCTCGCACACGCGAGGCCTTGTTTTATCTAAGTTTCAACGAACGATCACCGAAGTAATTGGCGATGGTAAACCACATCAACTCGAGAGCCATTCGTCCAGTACTGTGATGAATTTAGGGTTGATTAGATAGCCGATGGAAGCATGCGGATTGCTTTTTCCGTTTCGAATATTGAGGTTATAAACTGGGTAGATGTCTTTCATTCCGCCGGGTATCAGATCCAGTTTGAGCATATCTTTAAAGTCATTTCTAATTTTGCTGTCATGAGAGATAAAATCATCTTCTGCCGATATGTTTATCCATTGCTGAATGTTTAAAGGGTACTTCTTCTCATCTTTCAAGCGACTCCCTTTTAGCCTATCTTTTACGTTTTCATCGCCTAACGGTGACCCGAGCGTAAGCAATAAGTTGACCTTCTTATCCGCACCATATTCATGCCTATACTCTCCGTAATGAGACAGCTTCCACAACACGTCGTAACTGATCATCGACCCGAGACTGTGCGATACAATCATCACATCATCCTGATTATCAAGCGCTTCCTTCAGTTCAACCATTAGCCTATGCCTAACATCACTGCCAAAATAGGTATCTTCATTCCAATAGTGCGCCATGTCCGGCGCGACCTTAGTTATGAGTGTCTCGGCCACACCCAGCTTTCCAAATAGCGATGAAAAAGTATCCGCTAACGCCTCTTTTAGAAAACCAATTTTAGATACCTTGTTATACGTTGTTTTATTGAACTGGTTTGTCTTGTACTTTTTGAGTTCAGACAGCGCTTGCTGTCGACTTGCAGGATCTTCCGTTGGTTTCTCTAACAATGTGTTTGATAGCTCACCGTAATAGACAAACCGTTTATCGACATCTTTAAAAGCTTGTAATGAACTTGAGCCGATACAATCTCGCTGTAAGCCATGCTCTATAGCCTCGTACCAGAGTGCTTGAAGGGAAGCTTTATCGGGCTTTTGAGCGCGACCATGAATGAATATTATTTTCTTAGCCATAGCAGAACGTCCTAAACACATAGTTAAAATTATTATCAGTAGAAAGCACCACTAGATTCGGTCAGCCCTTACTAATTAACAGTGGTGCTAATTACGTATCTAGGAGTGGTTGATAGAGCATTTATATAACTATGAGGCCGTCGTTTAAGGACCATAAAAGAATGAACGATGCGATCATTACTCGCAAATTGAAATGAATGTATCTAGCAAAACCTCCAACTCACAAAAAGGCCCCGCACATGCGAGGCCTTAGTTTTATCTATAGAATGATTACATCCATCTTTTAATAACTACAGCACCCTACTTCACTGACTCCACCGCTTTCATCAACATTGTGGAATGGTTCTAGTAAGCCAAAGCCTCCCCCTCTAGCTCCCCCTCGAATGGAGTGACCCGATCTCTTGAGACACAAGAATGAGGGGGAGAACATTCTTTGTCGCTGAACATATGCCAGCACATATAGCGATCGGTATTTAGTTCCTCCCCTTTCCCATTACCAACAAGAGATTGGAGATGTAAACCAAGGGGAGGTTAGGAGGGGATTATCAGCCTATTCTCACGTGAATCTGCCCTAGTCGTTTCGGGAGCTGTACAGCACGTAAGAAAGCCCTCACCCACTTGGTTTTGCCAAAGCCTGCTGTCTAAGCTCCAACCGCGAATGAAGATCAATGCCGACTCCCCACTCCCGCTTTTGCCATACGCAATTTGCTCACCATCGTGAGATATCCAATACCGTACTTAATCGTTGAATCATGAGCCATGGCATTCACGCTACCAAGTGTCATACAAACCAAGAGTGTGATGTTTAAATTGAACGTTTCATAGTGTCTCTCTACTTACTTTGGAGGGAACACAGGAAGCGCCCCTCTCAATCAATATAACCACTATAAAGTGTGAAGTTGTAGACAGGTAAAGAGGTTGTAAAACAGAAGAAAACCTAGCCAAGTGACACAGCTAATAAGTACGCAAAACTCAACTATCCTACGGAGGAAAAAGATTCAAAGACACAAAACTTACAGATTTGTTGACCTAAATTTGAGGGGGATTTAAATCCTGTTTAAAGGTTTTTTCAAAGTTCCCAATCGCTGATAAATATGACATAAGTCTCAATACAACATCGTGCATTTGATTTAGATTAATGTTATCTCAAAATGTTAGAATTACTTCTCACTAACAAACATTCAATCTGGTAGATTTGTGTTAATTAACATTTCAAATTAACTAAGGTTGGACCAGTGGAAAACTATCATGATCCTATAAGACATTTGACATATCTTCGTCAATCTCTTTCCCAAAACAATGAATCTATTGGTTTTTTTCTATCGGCCGGATGTCCTTTATCGGTAAAGCTGCCAGAAGACAAATGGCCACTTATTCCCGATGTGCAAGCACTGACAGCTTTTGTAACTGAACAATTAAAGGACAACACCAAATACGGAGCACTTTTAGAGGAACTAAGTAAAGCTGAAAAAAACCATAAGAATATCGAAGATATATTGAGCTTTTTAAGAAGCCTTATTCTCGTATCTAAAGGTGGCGTAGTTAGAGGTTTAGAAGAAAGTGATCTACAAGATCTCGAAAAAAGAATTTGTTCAGAAATCGTAAAGAAACTTGACGTTAGTCTACCGGATTCGAACACTCCTTATCACGACTTATGTACATGGATCGGCTCCATAGATAGAAAATCCCCAATAGAGTTATTTACTACTAATTACGACTTACTTTTAGAGGAAGCATTAGAAGACGAAGAGATTCCGTATTTCGATGGATTTGTAGGATCAAAAAAATCATTTTTCGATTTGAAGGCTGTAGAAGATAATTTAATACCATCGCATTGGTCAAGGCTGTGGAAAATCCACGGCTCAATTAACTGGTACCAAAATCATAAAGATGGAAAAAGAAGTGTCTTTAGGTCATCAGAAATTAAATACGATGAGTCTCATTTGATTTACCCCTCTCACTTGAAATATGAAGAAAGTCGGAAAATGCCATACTTGGCTTTAATTGATCAATTAAGCCGGTTTGTGAGAAAAAAGTCATCGTTGTTAATATTGTCAGGATATTCATTTAACGATGGTCATCTCAACGATACTATCGTTAACGCTCTAAAAGCGAACCCTACAGGTATGGTTTTGGGGTTGCTATATGGTAATTACAACGATGATAAAGAACAAGCACGGTACCCTGAGGCATATCGCTTAGCAAAAAAAAGACATAACCTAAACATTTGGACTTTTGATAAAGCAATTATTGGGACAACTGTCGGTGATTGGAAGTGTAATTCAACCAGTTCAGATATCGATATAAAGCATTTTATCACCAAATGTGATGAAAATAATGATAACAGTTTGGTTAAGCTAGGTGATTTCTCCATGTTAACTACATTCCTAAGAAAAATAATAGGTTCTATTGATGAGGAATAATAAATCTAATAAAGAAACTTACCTTGGAGAAGTTCAGGATGTTAATGGAACAAATGTAAGTATCTCCCTCTCAAAAGACTCATTAACTGGATTCATATATATAGATGGCCAAGGGTATAGAGTTGGACAAATCGGTAGTTTTGTCAGGATTTCGATAGGTTTTAATGACCTATTTGGCATTGTAAGCCAAGTTGGTGCAAGTGCTGCTCCATTGAGTCGAAGTGATTCTGATACCAACGGAAATCAATGGATGTCTATTCAATTAATTGGAGAAGGCCCTAAGAACGGCGTATTTCAAAGAGGACTATCACAATATCCAACTGTAGGTGATGAAGTACATTTAGTTTCAGAAAAAGAGCTGAATAATATATATGGCCAACCTAACAAACCATACTTTGTAAATCTTGGACATATTTCAAATGCAGAATCGATCCCTGCTTTAGTTGACGTAAACAAACTGGTAACCAGACATTCAGCGGTCGTGGGAACTACAGGTTCAGGTAAGTCCACGACTGTAGCCAGCATTATTAATGCGTTATCAAATCTTGATAAATATCCTTCTTCAAGAATTATAATGTTGGATCTTCATGGTGAATATGGCCAGGCATTACAAGATAAATCTAACATATATAAGATTAACCCTGATAAAAACTCAAAATTCATGGAAGATAATTTTCTCATACCCTATTGGGCTTTAAGTTTTGATGAGTTATGCAGCATTAGCTTCGGTGAATTCAATAATGAAAAAGACAGAAACATCGTAATGGAAAGGATTCAAAAATATAAAATCGAATCAATTAAAATAAACCCAAGAGACGGTGTTTCATTAGACTCTTTGAGTGTGGACTCTCCAATTCCATTCAGTATTCATGAATTGTGGCATGAATTATTTATTGAAACATTTGGTACGTATTACAAAGATAAAGGAGGTAAACCCAAAGACAACCTGGCATATGAACTCGATAACAATGGTAACGAGTTGAAAGGAAATCCAATGCTAGGAATCCCTCCTGTTTTTAAAAACATAGTAACAGCAGCTGGTGAAGAAAAAATAAATCATATACCTGGCGGTTTGAATATTGGAAAGCAACTACTTCTTCTTGGAACCAAGTTACGAATCCCAAGGTATGACTTTATTTTTAAGCCCGGTAATTGGCTTCCAGACTCTAAAGGTAACATTAAGGATGACCTTGATGTTTTACTTAAAGGGTGGCTCGGTGGAAACAGACCAGTATCTATTCTAGACCTATCAGGAGTTCCAACTGATATCTTGCAGACAACTATTGGAGCACTATTAAGATTATTATATGAAGCATTGTTTTGGGCTCGAAACCTTTCTCAAGGAGGGAGGAGTCGGCCTTTATTAATAGTAATGGAGGAAGCTCACATATACTTGAATGATACTTTGGATGGAGCAGCTTCAAAAATTGTACAAAGAATAGTAAAAGAAGGACGAAAATACGGCATTGGAGCAATGATTGTTAGCCAAAGACCTTCCGAGATAAACCCGACGATATTATCACAATGTGGGACGTTCTTTGCTTTAAGACTCACAAACTCTTCAGATAGAGCTCATATATCATCAGCGCTATCTGATAGCTTAGATGGGTTAACTAACATGCTCCCTATTCTCAGAACAGGTGAAGCAATAATTCTTGGTGAATCTGTCAAACTGCCTATGCGAACATCTATAACTGCCCCTCCAGAAAATAGAAGACCAGATAGTCAAGACCCTGTGATTTATGATGAGTTGTCACCTGAGGATTCATTAAACCCTGGAGGATGGGGCATCAAACTCGAGTCACATCCACGTTATGACGAACTTGTCGAAACTTGGCGAGCTCAAAACCCAAAAATTGGTAAGATAAAATAGGTATAAATATGGACATGATTTCTGTCAGCTCTAGCAATATCGACTCTATTGGTTATGAAGATGAAACACTACAAATACAGTTTCTAAATGGATCTATATATCAATACTTTGATGTTCCTGAACATATATTCACTGGGCTTATTGATGCAGATTCAGCGGGAAAATTCCTTGCTGCAAATGTAAAAGGGACATACCGATACTCAAGAGTTTAGATGCTTTAAATAAGGCCATCTAGGTGGTCTTATTCCACTTTAAATTATTACTACTACATAGAGATCAAAGAATAATGCCTGATGATGAGATACCACCACCCAACTTAACTATTGATGAAAAATTAAATCCGTTAATTGACGATTGGAGTGTTAGGTTGAAAAATGCGCAGATTGGGCATTATAAATGTTCTGAACAATTATATTTATTTGCTAATGTAACAGGATTTTTATTAATATTGACAACAACCTTGGTTACAGCATTATTGTTCTTTGACACGGATGGACCAAATAAAGAACAATGGCAACTATTGCTGTTTACCTTGAGTGTAACATCTGCTGCGTTAGCTAGTATTGTTTCATTTGTTAGATTCGCTGAAAGAGCGGAGCTACACCGTTCTGCTGCAAGTCGCTATGGTAAACTAAGAAGACAACTGGAATTTTTAAATACATATAGAGACAAACAACAAGACTCGCAAGTAAAAGAGAAATTAAAATTACTTCGCATTGAATGGGAATATGTCTCTTCAGATGCACCACTTACACCTAAATCTGCTATCCCAACAGAACATAATAATGATAAATAGGATAGATACAGACTCGTAAAGTCAGAAATGGATAAGCAGATATGTTAATCCAATAAAAATAGATGTAGATTTTACTCACACTTAGTTAATCAAAATAAAAATTCTTCAAACCCAATCTGACATTATCCCACCCCAAACAAAAAGGCCTCGCAATGCGAGGCCTTTGATTTTTCTATCTATCAAAAGAGATTAGTCGCGAAGTGCTGCGCCGAATTTCTCTGAGATTGAAGCTACGATAGCATCTACTGAACCAGCGATGTCTGCATCTTCAAGTGTGCGCTCTACAGACTGTAGGCTAAGTGCGATAGCTAGGCTCTTCTTACCTTCTTCAACGCCTTGACCAACGTATACGTCGAACAGTTTAGCGCCTGTTAGGAATTCACCACCAGCTGCGATACACGCTTCTACGATGTCGCCAGAAGCAACTGCTTCGTCAACAACAACGGCGATATCACGACGGTTTGCAGGGAACTTAGATACAGCTACTGCTTCTGGAAGCACGCGAGTGTTGATAGCTGCCCATTCGATTTCGAATACGATAGTACGGCCGTTTAGACCAAACTTACGCTCTAGTTCTGGGTGAACAGTACCAATGATACCCACTTCTTTGCCGTCTACTACGATAGCCGCAGTTTGACCTGGGTGAAGTGCTGGGTGCTTCGCAGCTTTGAAGCTGTATGCGATTTCGTTTGCAGAAAGCTCAAGAACGGCTTCTAGGTCACCTTTAAGATCGAAGAAATCGACAGTGTTAGTTGCAATGTCCCAGTGCTCTTCGCCACGAGTACCAGAGATAACGCCCGCAAGCATCATTTCTTGGCGCATGCCGTTTTCAGCCGTTGCTTCAGGGATGAAACGTAGGCCTGATTCGAATAGACGAACGCGAGACTGTTGACGCTTCTGGTTGTGAACAACTGTGTTTAGTAGACCTTGGATTAGGCCAAGACGCATTGCTGACATGTCCGCAGAGATTGGGAATGGCAGGATTAGCGGCTCAACACCAGGTACAACCAATTTTTGCTGTTCTGGTTCTACGAAGCTGTATGTGATTGCTTCGTGGTAGCCACGGTCTACAAGAAGGTCACGAACGCGCTTAAGCGGTTGGTCAGCTTCTTTGTGGTCATTCATTTTAAGTGCCGCTTTAGGCGCTTGGTTTGGAATGTTATCGTAACCGTAGATACGACCTACTTCTTCAATTAGGTCTTGCTCGATTGCGATATCAAAACGCCAAGATGGAGACGTTGCCGTCCAGCCAGCGTCTGTCGTTTCAACGTTACAACCTAGGCGAGTAAGAATTTCCACTACGTCTGTAGATGGGATTTCGTGACCTAGTAGGCTATCTAGCTTAGCGCGACGTAGAGCAACTACGTTTGCTTTAGGAAGATCAGCTTCAGATTCGCTGCCGTTTACTGGCGCAACTTCACCACCGCAGATTTCAACTAGAAGCTGTGTTGCACGCTCCATTGCTGCTGCTTGAAGTGTTGAATCAACACCACGTTCGAAACGTAGAGAAGAATCTGTGTGAAGGCCGTAAGCACGTGCGCGACCACGGATATGATCCGGTGCGAAGAATGCTGCTTCAAGAAGTACGTCAGTCGTTTCAGTAGTAACACCTGAATCTTGACCGCCAAAGATACCAGCGATTGCTAGTGCTTTGTTTTGGTCAGCGATAACAAGTGTGTTGCTGTTTAGTTCAGCTTCGTTGCCATCTAGAAGTGTTAGCTTTTCGCCCTGCTCTGCTAGACGAACCACGATACCGCCTTCGATCTTAGCGAGATCAAATGCGTGCATTGGTTGGCCTTGCTCTAGCATCACGTAGTTTGTGATGTCTACAACTGGGTCGATTGAACGGATACCACAACGACGCAGTTTTTCTTGCATCCAGATTGGAGATTCCGCTTTCACGTTTACGTTCTTAACCACACGGCCAAGGTAACGTGGACAAGCATCAGTTGCTTTGATTTCAACAGATACTGTGTCTTCAATGCTTGTTGCAACAGCTTCAACTGCTGGCTCTGTAACGTCTGCGCGGTTTAGTACGCCAACTTCACGAGCAAGGCCACGGATGCTGAAGCAGTCTGCGCGGTTTGCTGTTAGGTCTACGTCGATAGTTACGTCGTTAAGCTCAAGAAGCTCACGTACGTCCATGCCTAGCGTTGTGCCTTCTGGTAGCTCAAGGATGCCGTCAGACTCTACGTCGATACCTAGCTCAGAGAAAGAACAAAGCATGCCGTGCGATGGAACGCCACGTAGTTTTGCTTTCTTGATTTTGAAGTTACCAGGCAGTACTGCGCCAACTGTTGCTACTGCTACAGTTAGGCCAAGACGACAGTTAGATGCACCACATACGATGTCTAACAGCTCTTCTTCGCCGATATCAATTTTAGTTACTTGTAGTTTGTCTGCGTCTGGGTGCTGACCGCACTCAACCACTTTACCTACTTTAACGCCGGTGAATTCACCAGCAACAGGTTCTACATCGTCAACTTCCAAACCAGCCATAGTGATTTGGTGAGCTAGCTCTTCGCTGTTAATTGCAGGTTTAACCCACTCGCGTAGCCAAGATTCACTGAATTTCATAGTTTCGACTGCCCCGGATTACTTGAATTGTTTAAGGAAACGAAGGTCGTTCTCGAAGAACGCACGAAGGTCATTTACGCCGTAACGAAGCATCGTTAGACGCTCTACACCCATACCGAATGCAAAACCAGAGTATTTCTCAGGGTCGATGCCAACAGAGCGAAGTACGTTAGGGTGAACCATGCCACAGCCTAGAACTTCTAGCCATTTGCCATCTTTACGTTTCACGTCAACTTCAGCTGAAGGCTCTGTGAACGGGAAGAATGAAGGACGGAAACGCACTTCAACTTCTTCTTCAAAGAAGTTACAAAGGAAATCGTTAAGAATGCCTTTAAGTTGTGCGAAGTTTACGTTCTCATCAACTAACATACCTTCCACTTGGTGGAACATTGGCGTGTGAGTTTGATCGTAGTCGTTACGGTAAACACGACCCGGAGCAATGAAGCGGAATGGCGGTTTGCCGTTTTCCATCGTACGGATTTGAACACCAGAAGTGTGCGTACGTAGCATTAGATCAGGGTTGAAGAAGAAAGTATCGTGATCAGTACGAGCTGGGTGATCGTCTGCGATGTTTAGTGCATCAAAGTTGTGGAATGCATCTTCGATCTCAGGGCCAGACTCAGTGCTAAAGCCAAGCTCACCAAAGAACTGTTCGATACGCTCAACAGTGCGAGTAACTGGGTGAAGACCACCGTTCTCAATGCGACGACCTGGTAGGCTCACATCGATAGTTTCTTCAGCTAGTTTCGCTTCAAGCTCTGCACGTTGTAGTGCGTCTTTGCGAGCTGCGATCGCTTGTTGAACAGCACCTTTCGCTTTGTTGATCTCTTGACCAGCAGTGCGACGCTCTTCAGGTGGAAGTTTACCTAGGCTTTGTAGTTGAAGAGTTAGTTCACCCTTCTTACCTAAATACTGAACTCGCACTTCATCAAGTGCGACTAACGAATCTGCTGTATCAATAGCAGTCGTTGCATTAGCAATGATCTCTTCTAGATGTTGCATCATTTCCTCATCTACCAGTTGGTAGTGTCCGTATCGGATGATTAGTTTTTTTAGATAGCTACACATAGTAATCAAACACGCAACCAATGCCAAATTGAATCGCTAAAAGAACAAGTTATTGCCTAAAAACACGGCAAATTTAACAGGATATTAATGAGGAGTAGGAAGAAGTGGAACAATTACAGGTTCCACTTCTTAATTTGGAAATGACCTGAAGGCTAGATCTGAATAGAACAAACGCTGTTCTTCCCTGCGTTTTTTGCTAAATAGACGGACTCATCCGCCGCTTTAATCAATTCGTTCATGGTTTCGAATTCTTGGGTCATTTCAGCGACACCGACACTAATACTGCCAATCCAAACTTGATGACTGGTTTCAACCTCTAATTCAGACACTTTCTGTCGAGCGGTTTCCGCGATGTACATCCCACCTTTAAGGTCGGTGTTTGGGCAAATAACCAAGAACTCATCGCCACCTAACCGGCAAACAATATCATCATTACGGAACGTGTTTTTCAGTTCACGCGAGAGGGTTTGTAGCACCAAGTCGCCTGCATCATGGCCGCTGGTGTCATTAATGCGCTTGAAGTGGTCGGCATCAATCATAATACACACTAAAGGCATGCCCAGTTCTTTGGAGTCTTGCCAATGCAGCGCTAACTGTTTAAAAGCACTACGACGGTTATGCAAATTAGTAAGAGAGTCGGTTAATGACAGTTCTTCAAGTCTCTTATTCGCTCGTTTTAATTCTGCCGTACGTTCCTCAACTTTATCTTCGAGTAACTGGTTGAAGCGTAACAACTGTTTGTTTCGTTCAGAGACTTGTTCAAACAGGCCGTTAAGCGCAGCCAACAGCGGGACAGTCGCAGAATCTTGCTGCTTTTCTTCCGCTTCAAAGGCTTGCAGAGGTGTCGCGCCCTCTTCTATCGCGGTCATTTGTCGCGCCATGTTTTGGTCGATGCCGAGGATGTGGTAAGCAAGCCAGTGGATCAATAAATCAAGTAACTGCCGTGCTGACGACTGATCTTCTTCCATGATGAAAGCTTGCATACTGTAGATATCTTGCATAAATACACGATGCACTTTGATATGCTCTTCAATGTGTCGCTCATACACACCGCAATCTCTCATCAAAGATTCTTCTTCTTTAAAGTGAAATTCGGCATAGCATGTGAGATCGAGTAAAGCGACGTTTATGTCGTCGATAGAGATAGTGTTCTCTGACAACAGATTTCCGTAGTGGTTGATAATACCAACAAGATATTGATGCTGTTCATCTACAACACCAATGCCTGTTTCAAAGTTTTTATCCCAATTAAATGAATTCATAAATCCCTTAAGGCCGATACCACCAGCACGATTTACATGCATATTCGGAGGTTATAGATACTGAAAAAATATAACCATTTTACCTGTAGGTTTATTCGATTGTTTGATCCATTTTATAAAAAGAAGATATTGAACACTCTAAATATAACTCATCTTAAATTTGAGACGCCCCTCTTAACAAGAACGCCTCATAAAGCTAACACTAGAAATAATATTCCAACGCCATCTCAACAAAATCATCCTTACGTGCGAAGAACAACAAGTCTTCTGGGGTTTCGTTCTCAAACAACCAAGCATTCAGTCGCCACTTGAGATTGTTGTTAATACGGCTCGATGCCTCTAGCTTGGCACTGTAGACATCACTGTTATCTAAGTCTTGAGTGATACCAGTAAGCACTTCGGTGCCGTCTTCATCGTTCAAAGCGAAACGGGCGCCAAGGAACACATCATTTTGGCCGATGGTTTGGGCATTGTTGCCTCGGCTGTCATACAGGTATTCAGCGATGAAGCCGATGTCCCAGTACGATTCAAGCGCCCCTACCCAAGTGTATTCAAAGCCTGTCGCCACGCCGGTATGGTTGTCGTAGCTGTCGCGATAAATGCTTTCCAGCTTCCATAACCAGTCACCGATAATGCCTTGAACATCCAATCCGAAGTGTTGCATTTGGGCGTAGTATGGCTTGAGTTGATTGCCTTCCACACGGTAATAAGGGTCGCGGTTTGTGCCGCCTAAGTAGCTTAAACCGACATCCCAATCACCGTACATTTGGCTGTAACGCAATGCCACATCAACGTGTTTTTCTTCTCGTGAAGATTCGTAAAGCGCATCGTCCGATACTAGCACGGTTGGCCTTAATCGACCGTCTTCGCCTGCGAAGGTACGCTCACGAAAATACGGCAGTAACATGGCGTCTATGGTGCCCCACTCTTTTATCGAGGTGAAGTGCACCATAGGCTGACCTAACTTGGATTCGCCATCGACCGATTCAATGGCATCGGTCTGGTTTACCACATCCACTAAATGCGCCGATTCGGTTACGCCCCAAAATACCTTTCCAACACCCGCTCGCAGTTCGTAATCATCCCAATAGGTTAAATACAAGGCTTCGCGAATATCACCATGAGTTCGTTCATCGTCTTCACTGTCTAGGCGATAAAACGGGGTGAAGGTAATGCTGCCGTTGCCCTCTTGTTGCTCCCAGTAAAACTCTGGCTGCAACACCAGTGAGCTTTGTCCTTTGTCTTGCCCTTGTAAGCCGTCGCTAAAGAACTGCCTATGTTCAAGGTTAACCTGCCCTGCGATATCAGGACTAAAGCCTGCCGCCACACAAGGCAACGACACCTGCATAAGCCCGACGGTCGCCGCCAAGGTTAAGGATAATTGGGTTCCTGTTGCCACAATCCTTTTCATATTCCTGCCTTATTTCGCACGTTTTAGTGTGTTCTTTTGGAAATCCTTGTCTTTAAGACCGGTCTGGAACACTAAATCTGTCGTGGTTAATACGGTGCTTTTGCCTGTTTGATGGTTTTGCATCGCCATGGTGTGTGCGCGCCAGTATTGGTTTAGGTACTGTTTGTAATCTTGGAACGATAGAGTTTTAAGCAGTGCGCCTTTGCGGTCGTAAAACTCGACTTTCATTGGGCGGTAGTGCTGTTGGTCTAGCCATACCTTTTGCATGGTGTAGCCTGAGTTTTTATCGGTCGGTACTTGCTCTAAAACAAAGGTGTCTACGCCTTCCAGTTTCGCGTCTTCAATGTAGTTGAAGGTGTACTTTTCAAGTTCAAACGAGCTTAAGTCCTCATACGCAAATTCACTGCCCATAAACGGGCCAGATTTGTTGCGTGAAGAGATGCGTTTTACACGCTTGAGTGCAGGAAGATACAACCACTGGTCATCGGATTTGGTGATGTGCGAATGGTTTAGGAAAGCCGTGCCTTTTACGTCGCGTGGTTCATCAAAAATGGTTAAGCCTTTGTCGCCATCGTCATCGACTTCCAAAGATTTCAATCGCATCAGACGTGTACTGCTTTCGCCCTGCTTGTTGCGAAGTAGCATTTCCATGGTTGCGACAGAATCGCCCCACCCGACATCGACCGCTTTACGTTGCTCGGCAATTTCTAAGCCTTTCGCAGGGTCTGCTAACGCTGGGAAAGCGGCGAATGTGCTCAGTGCCAACGAGCTAACAGTAAGTAATGTAGTAGCGAATGTTTGTTTAACGCTTTTCATAAATATCTCCTTGAGTCAGCCCACCGCAGCAGGCCGACGTTTCCTTATTTGGTCGAAGTAGTCAGTTCGGCTGTCGATCTAGGCTGCGACTTGGTATCTGGCTTTGATTCGTGCTGAGTTTTAGCTGAATAGTGGGTCTGTTTGTCGAAGATCATCAGTAAGCTTGGTAGCAAGATGAAATCGACCACCAGCGCAATGAAAATCACAATCGCGCTGAGTAAGCCCATGTCGGAGTTGAGTCTGAAGCTCGACATCGCCAGTACAGAGAAACCCGCCACGAGTACCACTGTGGTGATCCACAATGCGCGTCCAACGGTGTGGAAAGCGTATCGAACCGCTTCTTCTGCTGATTTCCCTTCGATTCTTGCGCGCTGGTATTTACTCAAGAAGTGCACCGCATCATCAACCACGATACCCAACGTGAGCGTGACCACGACTGACAAACCGAGGTTGATTTCACCGGAGATAAGCGCCCATAAACCAAAGCCAATGATCGCAGGCACAATGTTGGGCACTAGGCTGATCATGCCTAAGCGAACCGAGCGCAATGCAAAGATCATCAAGCCAGAGATAAGCACTAGGGTGATAGGCAAAGTTGATAGCATGCTCGCCATGTGGGTTTCGCCAATATGAGCAAACATCAGTGACGGGCTCGAAGCCACCACTTCATATTGCGGTGCATTGGCTGCAAACCATGAGTAAATGCGCTCTTCGAGTTCGACTAGCTCAACGCTGCCAAGGTTATCGACGGTGAGTACCATTTTGATCGATGATTTATCGACGTTGATCTGGTTGTTCAAGTCCAAGCCGTACGGCAGAGACATTTCGTAAAGCAGCAGATATTGCGCGGCAAGTTCACGGTTCAGCGGTAGCTTGTAGTAGCTGTCGTCGTCGGCATGCATATTCTTGTTCAAACGCATGTAAACATCAGAAAGCGTGGCGACATGGTCGGTTTCTGGTTGAACACGTAGCCACTCAGTAAAGTCACCAATCGCTTGCAAGAACATAGGATCAGCAATCGCTTGAGACTCGTTAGTTTTCACTGCGATACTGAGGGTTGTCATGCCGCTTACGGTCTCTTCCATGAAGTCAGCCGCTTGTCTGAATTCACTTGAGGTATCGAAATACTTCACCGATTCATCGTTGACTTTGTTGAGCGGAATTAACGCGGCAGCGCCAACAATCACTAGCGTAGAAATCGGCAGCAGTGCTTTACGGTTAGTTACGACAAAATCGCCCAGCTTATCCATGAAGGTGAATTTGTCTGCCGCCTTAGGGTTGGCAGGTAGGCGTTTGACTGGCAGCAGTTTTAGCAACGCTGGCAACATAGTCACAGACAAGAAGCACGCAATAAGTACACCCAGTGCCGATAAGTTACCGAAATCACGCAGCACTGGTGAGTCCGACATGTTCATCATCAGGAAACCAATCGCAGTGGTCACCGAGGTGATCAGAATCGGCATCGCATTGAGCTTGATGCTGTATTGAATGGCTTGTGCTTTCTCCATACCGCGCTGCATCGATTGTCTCATGGTCACAATCACGTGAACACAATCAGCCACCGCCAAAGTTAAAACCAAGGTTGGCACATTCACGGTTGCGGTACTCAAGAACATCCCTGCCCAACCAGACAATCCCATGGTGGCAACAATCGAAGAGATGATCACAATGAGCGTCGCCACCACACTAAAGAACGAGCGCAGCATAAAGGTCAGGAACACCAGTACCACCAACAGCATCAAGGGAACGAGCGTTGAGCTGTCTTCTTGAGCCGAAGTCATAAATGCGTTGTTCATGGCTATGATGCCCGCTTTATGGAATTCGACATTAGGATACTGAGCTTGGTACTTGCCGATCATGGTATTGATTGCCGCAATCACCTCTTGCACTTCTGCGGTTTTGTCCACTTCTGGCAGTTGCACGGTGACGTTCACAATCGTCACATCGCCAGAGGCCGACACCAAGGCATTCTTAAGCAACGGCTCGTTAAGGGCGATCTGTTTTACTTTGGCGATGCGTTCTGGTGTGTGTTCGTACTCTTCATACAGCAAGTCTTCTACCAAAAGATCATCTTCAATGGCTTCGGTGTGCTGATAATTAGCAAGGGAATCGACACGGCTTGAATACGGGATCTGCCACGCATCAACCGTGAGATTTTGAATCAGGGTGAGAGTTTCAGGGGTGAAGACATTGCCATCTTCAGGTGCGACAACAATCGCAAGGTTGTCGGTTTTTGCAAAGGTGGTTTGGATTTCATCGAACGCCATCAACTGCTTGTTGGTGCCTTCGAAGAAGATGTTGTAGTCCCCTCTAAAGTAGAGGTTCTTAGCCCCTAAAGTAGAGGTTCTTAGCCCCTAATGCAGAGAGAATGATGATTGAAAACACCACCAGCAGAACGATAAACGAACGCTTGGTAGGTATTGAGTGCCAACTGTTTAGATCTGTGTTTGCGCTATCAGCATTAGGGTTATCTCGGTTTTGCTGATCGAACGTGGGCTTCTGGCTGTCATGCTTCATCACAGTCTCCATTTGTGACGATTCGTCATATTTGTGTCATAAAAAGCCAGCCGAAGCTGACAAAAGACACAATGCTTAGTCAAACACTCAAGAAAACAGCAACCACAGTCGGTCAGTCTCAAGTTTGTGACGAATCGTCAAAAATGGTTATTAATAAACCCACATGTGTGGGCTTAACGGAAGCTATCGACCTACAGACTCTAAGTAAGCGATCTCTTCACTGAACAGTTCTTGTTCTACACGACGCCAAGTTTTGCGGTAATCCCAGTCACTAGAAAGGGGCTGCCAATTGAGGCCGTCTAGAATCATGTTCGCGTTGTGTAATACTGAATACGGGTCTTGTAACCGCTTAATACAATGACTGTTTGATGCGTTCTGTGACAAGGCATTTGAACCAAATGCGATTGACCAGTTAGCAAAAACGATGGCATCTGAGCCAACGCCAGAAGAGAACTTTAGGTCACCCGCTTCTACCGCTTGGTTAACCATAGAGTCGCATTGTTCAATCACCAACTCTTCCAGTTCATTCATCTCGGCGACGCGTGCACTAGACGCTTTCTCTAGTACCCACGGGCTTTTAGCCATGATCGCACAGGTTGATAGTACCGGTTCCATGCGAGCATAGATTCGGTAAGCAACGTGCAATGCGACGATCTTTTCACGTGTGTTGCCTTCAAACTCTCCAGAGCGAGCAAACATCATTGCTTCTGTCTTGAGAGAGTGAATACATAACGCTAAAACGACGTCTTCTTTGCTGCAAAAGTGATTGTATATCGTACCTTTAGAATAAGAGCTCGCTGCCGTTAGCTTGTCCATCGTGAGGTTTCCGAACCCTTGTTCTCGAACCAGATCTTTTGCTAACAACATCAACTCTACTTCTCGGTCTGCAATAGACTGCTGCTTTTTAGACAACACGCCTTTGCAACCAAAGATACCTTGTTTATCGCCTTTACAACCAAAGCCAAACATAATTTTTTAGTCCGTATATGAGCTTAGCCGTTATCTAAGCTTCGCCAGTATTTAAAACACTCCTATCCAATATATTAACACGAATAGTAAATTCATGTAGTTAACCATTTTGTGACGCTTCGTCATTTCTGACTTATCGTCATAATAGCGCAAGCATTGATCATATCAAGGGGTTTTATAAATTAAATACATTTTGTGAATGGAAAGAGAAGACTTTAAAAGAAGACCTGTATTGTGACCAACAGAATGTGGACGCGAATTGGGCATTCTTAACCTAACAAAGAATGTCGGCACTTTAAGCTGCTATGCGTATTCATGCCCAATGATTCCTAGCTTAAACCACAAGAATGAATGACTGTAGGCTTACTTTATGGGGCAGACGTCTCCTTATGGTCAATATTTGGCTTACTAATGCCGTTTTCTGTTAAGTTGCTATAAATTCGGTAAGGGGTGACTTACAATAGTGACAACGACTTACCTTTTTTGAGAACACGATATTGAGCGCCAAATATTCTTATTTAGCTTGGCAAGTGAATACTTCTAGCCCTGCAGAAAAGCTGGTTTTATTGATGCTTGCAGACGGTGCTGACGAATTCGGCTACACCAATGTGTGCCTACAAACAGCAGGTCAACTTTGTGCTCTCTCTACGTTTGGTTTAGCCGACTGTCTTAAGTGTTTAGTCGACCAAGGTTTTCTCGATAAGGTAAAAGTAGATTATCGGGATAAAAAAGAGATTCACGTTTTCAAAATGCTCATTGAGCAAGAGCAAACTGCGGCGCACGTTGAGGTTCAACCGACCAATAGTATTCCGGTCTACTCTACGGCACCTGCACCTGCACCTG
>NZ_JBFRKI010000007.1:396142-511526 GCF_041469245.1 Vibrio sp. 10N.286.51.B11
TGCACCTGCACCTGCACCTAAGTTTCAGCCTGCTCCGGCACCAATGCAACACATGCAGCAGGCCCCTCGCCCACAAGGTCGAGGCTCAATGAACAGCAACACCGTCTCTACTCATGATCTCAACGAAGAAGAGATACCATCATGGGCAGAACGTGCGTTTAAATTCTCCGGTTTGACCGGTGACCATAGTTTAGTATGGAAGAAATTTGTCCTCTGGTATAAAGCCAAAGCCAATGAATTAATGCCATTATCTCGGATTGAATCCAAGCTGCAGTACTGGCTAGTTAACGAGAAGCAAAATGAAAGACAACAACAGCAGAAGACCGCTCAATATTCAGGAAATGCAGGACAAGCTCAAGGAAATGGGTATAGACAAAAGCTTAGCCCATCTGAACGCTTCAGGCAGCAGCTCATTCAAAAAGGCAAAAAGCCAACCTTCTGAGCCAGCTCAACCTGTTGTACCTGACGCTACAGGTCCATTAGTACCTGAAGTGATTGAAGCGCAAAGTACCGAAGTGAAAGTAGCGGCTGCACAAGCTGCGGATTCTGGTGCGTCTCAACAAGTACCTGTTGTTGATCAAGATCCTGCAGAGCTGGAACTAACCGATTGGTGTATTCACGTGTTCGGCTCTTTCTTGAGCGTGTACGAAACGCAGTGGGAATATCAGTACGGTAGTGAGCCAAGCGGTAAGTTCATTGAGTTTGCCAACTCTGTTGATTCAGACGGCCTTAACCGCGTTTTAATGCACTGCCACGAACGTATTCAGCTTGGCAACAGCTGGCCGCCGCAAATGGGTGAGCTGTGGATCCTGAAAGATTCTTTGACTGAAGAAGAGTTGTTGGATAGCCGTATTCGAGTGTTGTCACGCTCTGCAGATAATAAGATTGAGCAATGGTTAATCCAGAATAAACTGTACGATTTAAAGCGTACGGCTGAAAACAAACTCGATGGCCTGTTCAAGAAGTATTACTTGGAAGCGAAACGTTTAGATGAGAAAGGCATGCTTGAAACTGAGTTACCAGAATTCCTTCTTGCCGCTAACTCTGTAAAGAACCTGAACGATTTAAAACGTGAAGAGTACGAAAGTAAACACGGTAAAGCGATTAACCCAAGAATTCAGCGTATTCTGAACAGTAAAAAATAACCATCCGCTTGCTATCTGTTATAAGAAAACAGAGTAGCGATTACACGGTTAACAGATACAAAAATGCCAGCTATCAAGCTGGCATTTTTTACGAATTCTTACGAACTCTACAAATATCCGTGACCAACGGTACGTCCGTCACTGACTGCAAGTAATTACAGTAGGTGGATAGTTGCGTTTAGCGTGAATACGCCAGAGTCGTCATCTTTCATTTTGAAGTTTTGGTAGCTAGCGCCTACAGATAGTGGACCAAAGATGAAGTATTCAGCGCCTACAGCGTACATGATATCAACGTCGTCTTGCTTGAAGTTATCGCCTTTCACTTCGTATGAGTGAAGACCACCCTTCGCGTATACGTGAAGAGGACCGAAGTCGATGCTTGGTTTGATCGCTAGGTAAGCAGTGCTTACGTCAACACCTTGTTTATCACGGTTGCCGTAGCTAACGTTGTCGAAAGAACCTAGATCCCAGTAACCCGCTTCAACACCGATTAGTGGAAGGATACCTGTACCTACGTGGATGCCCACCGCGTTTTCATCTTCACCAGCGAATGAGTTTTGACCACCCATTACACCGCCGTACAACCAAGAATCAGCCATTGCTGTTGAAGATGCACCTAGTAGTGCTAGTGCCAATAACGTTTTTTTCATATTCGACCTTTTTCGTCCTAGTGGCAGGCCTTGAGTGGTAATAAATTGCCACCAAGTCGCCCTGTATGTAATAACTATTCAATTAGTAATGCAATAAGCAAGATTTATACCCAAACCTTGCTATTGCGTCTAGCTTTATTCCTTTAGCAAGCATCAATCGCGTTTTTAACACGCTTATCTGATACTGGGTAAGGCGTACCGAGCTGCTGTGCGAAGAAGCTTACACGAAGCTCTTCTATCATCCAACGCACCTCTTTTACATTTTCTGGAACCGCGATCCCTTTTGGAATTTTATTCAGCAGTTCTTTGTAATCATTCATTACTGACTCAACTTTGATCATGTGAAGACGATCTTTGTTCGGGTCAATTGGCAGTTTTTCCATGCGGCGTTCAATCGCTCTCATATAGCGTAGAATATCCGGCAAGCGTTTCCACCCACATTCTGTGGCAAAACCCTTAAAAATCAAACCTTCTACTTGAGCTTTTATGTCAGAAAGTGCGAATGCCATAGAAAGATCCACGCGTCCTTTCAGCTTTTTACTGATGCTGAATGCCGTGGTTAGGATGGTTTCAACCTGTTGAGCAATCTCTACTACGGTATCACCCAGCTCTGCACGTACGTGTTCTTTCATAGCTTCAAACTGCTCTGGTTCCCAAACCAAACCGCCCTTCTCTTCAATCAGCTTATCAATACCACAAGCGATACAGTCATCGATAAGATCGAGTACCTGTCCGTATGGGTTGAAGTACAAGCCAAGTTTCGATTTGTTCGGCAGGTTCGAGTGCAAGTATTTGATCGGTGATGGCACGTTCAACAAGATTAAACGACGCTGACCCGATTTCATTGCCGAGATTTGCTCTTGCTCGGTTTCGAACAGTTTGATCTCTACGCTGTCTTTGGTATCCACCAGCGCAGGGAAGGCTTTAACATCGTAGCCACCACGTTTCTGTTGGTAGACTTTTGGTAATTCACCAAAGCTCCACGTGTGCAGGTTCTGCTGCTCGATATCGTCGTCTGCCACTTTAGAAAGCGTTTCTTGAACCTTGTCTTTCAGGCTCTCTTTCAACTCATGCAGATCTTTCTGTTCTTTCAGCTTACGCTTGCGATGATCTACAGCGCGGAATGTTACCTTTAAGTGCTCTGGAATCTGGTCTAACTTCCAGTCATCACGTACCACTTCCACACCCGTCATGCGGCGTAGCTCTTTCTCAAGAGAATCCAGTAACGGTGCTTCAAGCGGTGTCACACGTGCCAAGAATGCATCTGCGTAGTTTGGCGCAGGTACAAAGTTACGGCGTAGCGTTTTAGGTAACGACTTAATCAAGCTAATTACTAGCTCTTGACGTAGACCCGGGATCTGCCAATCAAAACCGTTCTGGTCGATCTGGTTCAAGATAGGCAGCGGAATGTGTACCGTTACACCATCGTTATCGTCGCCCGGCTCAAATTGGTAACTCAGCTTGAGCTTGATACCGTTTTGGTGCCAGAAGTTCGGGTAATCCAGATCGGTAACGTGGCTAGCATCACCGCGGAACAGCATCGATTTTTCAAAGTTAAGCAGCTCAGGGGTTTTCTGACTGGTCTTCTTCCACCATGTATCAAAGTGACGGCCAGAAACCGCCTCTTCACCAACACGCTGGTCATAGAAATCGAACAGTTCATCATCGTCGATCAAGATGTCACGACGACGCGATTTATGCTCTAGCTCTTCGACTTCTTGTAGAAGCTTACGGTTCTGCTTGAAGAAAGCGTGTTTGGTTTCCCACTCACCTTCTACTAATGCACTACGTACAAACAACTCACGGCTGACGGTGGCATCAATCGCGCCGTAGTTCACAAGGCGCTTAGGTACGATTGGGATTCCGTAAAGCATCACTTTTTCGTGTGCCATTACCGCTGCTTGTTTCTTCGACCAATGTGGTTCGCTGTAACTGCGTTTAATCAGGTGTTTCGCTAGCGGTTCAATCCATTCCGGTTGAATCTTCGCGATAACGCGCCCCCAAAGTTTTGAGGTTTCTACCAGCTCCGCAGACATGATCCACTTAGGCTGTTTCTTAAATAAGCCAGACGCAGGGAAGATATGGAAGCGTGCATTACGTGCACCTTGATACTCATTCTTCTCTTGATCTTTCATACCGATGTGCGAAAGCAGACCTGATAGCAGTGACATGTGAATGCCATCGTAGCTGCCCGGTTCTGTATTCAACTTAGTATCCAGTTCACGCATTGCTTGGTGAATTTGGAAGTACACATCTTGCCATTCACGGATACGTAAATAGTTGAGGTAATCTTGCTTACACTGTTTGCGGAACTGGTTACTCGACAATGCTTTTTGCTGCTGCTTGATGTAATCCCATAAGTTCACAAACGTGATGAAGTCAGACTCTTTATCGAAGAAACGCTTGTGTTTGTCATCAGACGATTGTTGCTTATCTGATGGACGCTCACGCGGATCTTGAATCGACAACGCAGACGCGATCACCATCACTTCGTGTAGGCATCGGTTACGTGGCGCTTCAATTACCATACGCGCTAAACGTGGATCGATAGGCAGTTTTGCCAGCTTACGACCAATCGCGGTTAGCTTCTTCTTGTCGTCGCCGTGGTTCTTGTTTTTGTTCGCTGGCGGTTCAACGGTGGCGATCGCACCAAGCTCTTCAAGCAGCCTTACACCGTCTTGAATGTTGCGCTTATCGGGCGCTTCAACAAATGGGAACGCTTGAATATCGCCTAGGCCTAGCGCTGTCATCTGAAGGATAACCGATGCTAGGTTAGTACGAAGAATCTCTGGGTCAGTAAACTCTGGGCGTGACTCGAAATCTTCCTCAGAGTACAAACGAATACAGATACCTTCTGCAACACGACCACAACGACCTTTACGCTGGTTTGCACTCGCTTGAGACACTGGCTCAATCGGTAGACGTTGTACTTTAGTACGGTAGCTGTAGCGGCTGATACGCGCCGTACCCGGGTCGATAACATACTTGATGCCCGGTACGGTTAACGAGGTTTCTGCCACGTTGGTTGCCAGAACGATGCGTCGACCAGTATGAGACTGGAAGATACGGTTCTGCTCACCCGCCGATAGACGCGCGTAAAGCGGGACAATTTCGGTATCACGAAGGTTGCGTTTACTTAATGCATCTGCGGTATCACGAATTTCTCGCTCACCGTTCATGAAGATCAAGATATCGCCAAGGCCTTCATCACACAGCTCATCAACGGCTTCAAAGATGCCTTCGATTTGGTCGCGGTCTGAATCACTTTCATCACCACCTAATGGGCGGTAACGCGTATCAACTGGGTAAGTACGACCAGACACTTCAATGATCGGTGCATTGTTAAAGTGCTTAGAGAAACGCTCTGGATCGATGGTTGCCGACGTGATGATCACTTTCAGATCAGGACGCTTTGGCAGTAACTCTTTCAGGTAACCCATGATGAAATCGATGTTCAGGCTACGTTCGTGCGCTTCATCGATAATGATGGTGTCGTACTGATTTAAGAAACGGTCGTGTTGAATCTCCGCCAGTAGAATACCGTCGGTCATCAGTTTGATTTGGGTATTGTCAGAAATCTGGTCGTTGAATCGAACCTTATAACCAACGAACTCACCCAGCTGTGTTTCCATCTCTTCAGCAATACGGTTCGCAACCGAACGCGCCGCAAGACGACGGGGCTGAGTGTGACCAATTAAGCCAAAGCGGCCGCGGCCAAGCTCAGAACAGATTTTTGGTAGCTGAGTGGTTTTACCCGAACCCGTTTCACCCGCCACGATAACCACTTGGTTTTCAGCGATGGCTTTCGCGATGTCTTCGCGCTTTTGGCTAACCGGTAGAATTTCTGGGTATTCAATCGTTGGTTTCTGTGCCGCACGCTGAGTTGCCGTCATCATCGACTTAGCAATGTCTAACGCAATCTCATCAAAGACAGCGTGCTTAGCTTGTTCGTTCTTAATTTTACTCGCACCAGCAATTCGCTTATTCAAACGGAAGCGATCGCGCATCATACATTCGTTGAGCGCTTTACGAAGAGAGGCTGGGCTATTCTGAGATGATTTGTTGTTTGTCGCTGATTGTTCAGCAGATTTTTTCGATGCAGCTTGGTTTGGTTTCGCTTTGCTCTGTGAAGAACTTGGCTGTGCTGCATTCTTGTTGTTATCTGCTTTTTCCGGAGACGAAGTCAAAGCGTGTCCTATTCTTGTACTTATTAAACTCGCGCGATTATATCACAAGTCTCAAACAAAAAAGCCTGACAGCAAAGGGAAAACCTTTAGCTATCAGGCTGATTAATCTCGCTAACACTCGCAGGAGCTATGAAAGCGCGGTCAAATGTAATTCGTACTTAGTCAACTCTGGTTTAAAGCTAACGTTAAAAACTGCGCTTAAAACTCATATTGGAAGTAGACCGTGTTGTAGTTACTGCCGCCTTTGATACGACCATACTGAGAGGATTTTTCAAAGATCGCAGAACGATGATGCAATGAATAACCGAACCATAAGTTGTTCAAGTCATTCTTACCAATCAAGTCGCCAACGTTGACATCGAATGAGAAGTCTAAGTAGTTCAATAGATGGCTTGCGGTGTAACCTTTACGGTCCATCTCAGAGCCTTCGATATAGGTAATCGAATCGATGTAAGACATACCTTCTGCCACACCAACACGCCACTGAGTTGGCCAATCAAAGGTGTAGTACGCCTTGATTGCGATAATGTATTCGGTGCTGCTCGATTGAACGTCTGAACTCCAGTGGTGCGCAATACCTGGGGTTAAATAGATATCCAGTGGCAAACCGAAGATCTCATCGGTTAACGGGTGTCCATAGAAGAACGAGGTCAACTGGTTGTTGTATTCGTCTTTCTCTCGATTGAACTTCATGATGTCGCCAATATTGGATGGCGTTCCCCAGCCGTGTGCGACACGTAAGTACGGCGCATTGCTCAGTTTAGGTTTTGGCGCTTTCTCTTTGTCGTTAAAGAAACCAAAGCCAAGGTACAATTCCCCCTGATAACGGTCTTCAACAATCGAAGAATCGTAAGCGTTATCGTCCAATCGAGTCACACTGGTTGAACCCAATAAGTACAAGTTAGAAACCACATGGTAACGCGTTTCAACACCAACATTTAAGTCAACACCAGCACCAATGGTTTCATTAGATGCGGAGTAATACTCACTGTTGAAATCAGCACTTTTATAACGCAGCGTCGCGCTCGGGTAAAACTCCCAATCTCCAGTTTCATACTTGGCTTTAGCTCGTAAGTTACCGTGGAAGTTGTATTCACTGTCGCTCATGATCTCGGTTTCGACAGACCAAGAATCATCAAGTTGGTAGGTCAGTTGAGCACCAAAGTCCGCCGTATCGCCTTCAATCGCGTTCTGCTCAGATGCAGGAATATCAATAAAGCGCATGCGAGAGATAGCATTGAAAGACCACTTCTCATCGTCAGTTTGATAGAGGTATGCCCCCATCTCAGTACCGTCAATAAACACATAATCGTTCTTGAAAAACAGCATCGGTACGAATGAGCTAACCGATTGGTCGCCACCAGACGTGTCATAAGGGATGCTTGCTGTACGGAACATTGCAGCGATGCCCCACTCTTGCTCTTCAGCGGCCCACGCATTAGCACTTACGAAAATGCCACTTAGGAAAGCGCTACCTAGTAAAACCAATCCAGATGAAGGAAGAGTCGGTAAATATTTGAGCTTCATTCTTGTGTAATTACTCTTTGAAAAAAATATTGTTTTACTGATTAGACATTTATTAACCATGACGGCTAACTATTTTTAGGTTTGCTCGGCATTGACCGTTACAATGTAGAATATTCTCGGTTAAATGAAAGTATTGTGAAAGTCTCCGAATTACAAAACATTATAGATCACTTACCCAAAGATTCCGATCCAGATATTGTTATGGGTGAGGCGTGGTTGCCTGAGCGTTTGGTGGATACCAACCTAGACGGTGACATGCTATTTCTTGAATTCGATAATGCCCCTGAAGACAATCAAGGGGATGAAGAAGGCCGTGGCTTTGTTGAGCACGAGATTGCTATGATTCGAGAAAAGCTCGAACTGTTATTAGACGAGCCTTCCGATACCAAGACCAAAGCCGATGCCCTTTTGGCAATATTTCTAATGGGCCATGAACTTTCTAGCTCAGAAGTTATCGAAGTTCTTGAATCAACAGAATCTGAAATGGCAGAGCCTGAGATTGCAGAGTTTAAAACAACAGAATCTGACTCAGTAGAACTTGAAGCATTAACGCTTGAAACCACAAAGCCAGACACAAATAAGATCGAAACAAAAGAACACCACGACGACTAGCCACCAACGATTTTAGGTACCGTATTGAAACCCTCTACGACATCATCTCTTCCCCTGTTACTCGCCGGACCCATTTTAAGAAAAACCACCGCGACTGAAGTGGTACTTTGGTTAGCCACCAGCTCGCCTCTTACAGGCAGAGCCGAGCTTCATACTCAAGAAATAGACGATTCTGAAGCAGCACAAGACCAGCCGTTTTATACCTCATCGCTTGAAGAACATGATTCGATTCAAATCGGTACACATGCGTGGATAACGCTAATTCGCTTACAAGGTGAGTTTCCGGCTAATACGCTGCTTGAATATGACATTCACACAGAGTCAGGTTCACTAAAAGAGCTCGCCCCTCACCTTGTTTACAACGGTAAATCTCGCGTTGAGTTTAAGATATCGACCTCAGCTGATTACATTCTTCATGGCTCTTGCCGCAACCCGCATCATCCAAGCAAAGACAGCCTAGTTGCAGCCGATAACAAGATGGCCGATCAAACCGTCGCTGAAAGACCCGACATGCTGATGATGAGCGGCGATCAGATCTACGCCGACCATGTGGCAGGCCCAACACTTGATGTTATTCAACAAGTGATTCACCTGCTTGGCCTTGTAGGCGAAAGCTTACCGACTGACTCGCAAATTAAACAAATCAACAACAGTGACGCTCTGTATAACAGTGAATACCACTTATACCAGCGTCATCACTATTTGCCGCACCACACAGCTTCAGAATCGATGATCGATAAGTTATTCCCGAACCGTGGCGTGCCGATTTTTAGCTCTACCGATTGTGAAAACCACTTGGTCACGCTGTCTGAGTTTATCGCGATGTACTTATTGGTTTGGTCTCCGACACTGTGGCAATGCGTCAATCGAGAGCGTTTAATTGAGAATAACTTCACTCAAGGTGGACGCCAATTAACACCGACTGAGCAGCAACAATGGCGTGATGAAAGCGTCATCATGGATGATTTCATTGCTGGCTTACCGCAAGTGCAACGTCTGTTCGCGCATATTCCAACGTACATGATCTTCGATGATCACGATGTGACGGATGATTGGAACCTTACCGTGGGTTGGGAGCATGCCGTCGACCAAAACCAGTTCGCGACCCAAGTCATTGGTAACGGCCTTGCGGCTTACTGGATGTGTCAAGGTTGGGGTAACAAACCGGAGAGCTTCGATGAAACGTTTATCGAGCAAGCAAAACAGCTTTTTGTCGCTCAACCGCTCATTACTAAACAACCGCGCATTAGTAAACAAACTCATAATGAAGCCGGCAATGCAGCGACTACTCACTCTATTGGCAACATCGAGCCAGACAAGCATCAAGCCTTTATTGAGATGCTGAGTCGCTTTGAAGAGTGGCATTACACAATAGATACCTCACCCAAAGTCATTGTGTTGGATACTCGTACGCGTCGTTGGCGTTCAGAGTCACGCATGAACAAGCCTTCAGGTTTAATGGACTGGGAAGCCTTGATTGAGTTTCAACATCAGTTAATGAATCAAGATAAAGTGGTGATCGTTTCTGCTGCACCGATGTTTGGCGTGAAGTTTATTGAAACACTGCAAAAGATGGCGACCACAATCGGCAAGCCATTAGTGATTGACGCTGAAAACTGGATGGCACATCCGGGCAGTGCTAATACGCTGATTAGCATCTTTACCCATACCAAAACACCGACCAACTTCGTGGTACTTTCTGGCGATGTTCACTACTCCTTCGCTTATGACATCAAGCTTAGGTATCGTCGCAACAGCCCGAACATCTATCAAATCACCTGCAGTGGTATTAAAAATCAGTTCCCTGCTCCGCTGCTTAAATTCTGCGATGTATGGGACCGCCTGTTATACAGCCCTCGCTCAGTTTTGAACTACTTCACTAAGCGTAAACGCTTGAAGATCGAAAAGCGAAGCCCTGACAATCAGACCTTCTATCGCCTTTCAAACCGCAGTGCGATTGGAGAATTGAGGCTAGACACTGATGGGAAACCGCAATCGATCACGACACTCAGTGGCGACGGTAAAATTACCCGTTTCCCAGAGCCCGATTGATAAAATGCTCCTTATCGCTCGCGTATCCGTAATGTCAGTTTTTAGTAAAGACGCTTGCGATCACACTCTGTAGACCCAATAGTTATGCTTATGCTTATGCTTATGCTTATGGTTATAGTTGATAGCTATCAGCGTTACGGAACTCGATACAAATTTTAACTGGAGCTCGTTATGTTCAATTCTCTCACATCAATGTTTAAACAATTGATTGAAGGCCAGGACCTAAGCAAAAACCAAGGCACATCACCTAATATCGCCATCGCGAGTTTGTTGTGTGAAGTCGCGGGTGCCGACCATCAGATCAATGAATCAGAAAGAGTCGCTAAGCTACAGCTTCTGCAGCGTTTGCTGGATTTAGATGAAGAACAAGCAAAGGTACTGCTCGCGCAAGCAGAGCCGAAAGTAGAGCAATCAGTATCGCTGTATGACTTTACATCGCAACTCAGAGACCTATCTCAGCCAGTGCGAATCGACTTAATCAAAGCGATGTGGGAAGTAGCGCATGCCGACGGGGAAATTGACCCTATCGAAGATTCTGTGATCCGTAAAACAGCAGAACTGCTCTACGTCGACCACTGTGACTTCATCAAGAGTAAGTTAAGTGTTTTAGGCGAAAATTAGTGCCTGAAATAATGAATTGGAAACTGAAATAAATAAAAGCGACGGGTTAAGAAACCGGTCGCTTTTTTGAATCGGTAAACTGAAAGCTGACTAAACAGGGCTGAGAGGAGCTAAAAATTTAGCTACAACATAGTTAATGTGAGTTTCGCAAGATTATAAGCATCGACATAACCCGAGTGCTGACGACCTTCCCACTCAATATTTTTGGCTTCTTGAGCAGCGCGGTGACCAATGCGTTTGTCTTTCAAGCGATTCTGAACACGGTAAAGCGTTGCGATGTTTAAGAACTCGCTAAACGGAGGCTCGATGCCTTTTTCAATACACTCTTTGTGTAAGATAAGGTCGTCACGTCCCCACGCTGCGTAGATTTTTTTGGGACCACCAAAGTTCTTAATCATCGACTTGATGACAGACTCTAATGGGCGACCCTGCTTTTCGATTTTACGAGGTGTAATGCCCGTTAACTCGGCACAGAATAGAGAGACTTCGTCTTTCTCTGGCTTAACGTAGTATTGTGCTCGCTTCACGATAGTACCGGATGCTAGATCAATCTCAGCAAGACCAACTTCAATGATCTCTCCTGTTGTTCCCACACCGTCTTCGCTCCAACAGCACATTTCCAAATCGAAACACACAACTCGATTGTGATTCATACGTCGCCTAATTCTCTCGTCAAAAATTTTGTGAAATTGTACATGAGCCCAATACAGAACTCGACCCTAGTTGTATCAAGTGCTCATTTAGCCTGCAATTGTCACTCGATTTCGGCCATTCGACTTACTTTGATAGAGCATACTGTCTGTTTTTTGCAGAATCTCTTCCGTGTTTTCATTAGCGTAAATAGCAGCACCAATACTCAAAGTACAACTGAGCTGTCGACCTTTGTGCTCACAATGAGACTGGCTCACTGTTCTTAGAATACATTGTAAGTATCGTTCTAGGGCTTCATGGTTTGTAATACTAGAAATGATACAGAACTCATCTCCACCTATACGAAA
Organism: Vibrio sp. 10N.286.51.B11; assembly: GCF_041469245.1. Lineage (NCBI taxonomy): Bacteria > Pseudomonadati > Pseudomonadota > Gammaproteobacteria > Vibrionales > Vibrionaceae > Vibrio > Vibrio sp. 10N.286.51.B11. The sequence goes on from NZ_JBFRKI010000007.1 coordinate 407,935, forward strand.
CAGGTTATCCCCCTCTTTCAAGCTCACTGAAATCAATTTAATTACATGAATGAGTAAAGCATCCCCTGCAGGGTGACCGAATTGGTCGTTAATGCCTTTGAACTTGTCGACATCAAATCCGATGAGACTTAAGGGTTCATTTCGCTGTATCGCTTTATCTAACATCTTATTGAAAGCACGTCGGTTATAAACCTCGGTCAGGCTGTCGTGGTTGGCTAGAAAACGAAGCTCTTCTGTTCTTTTATCAAGCATTTGATACAGGCGCTCTTTTTCTCGAATTTGCAGGTTCACAATATAAGCAAGCAGTAATGAGATAGTGGTACCAACTATGCCGATTCCCGCCAACACTAAGTAACCATTAAATGAAATACATGCATCTATCTTGAAGTCGATAATCCATTCACGGTTAGTTAATGTAATCGTCTTTGTAATGTGCTGCCCAGTTACCGCTTCATAACCATTGGTTTCGAACATTATCGGGGCATCTTCAGCTTCAAAACCCGTATCGGTAACACGAATATAGACATCCATGTCGCCGACAGTAGATGCCAGAAGTTTCTCAAAATAGTATGTGGTACGAACAACACCAATCACAACCCCTAACAAATTGTCCGTTTGACCATCAAACACAGGGTGGTAGACCAACATTCCGCTCTTAGGTGTGTTGCTGTCTAAACCGTCTTGCAACAGACGAACTTTGTCTGAAATATTCGCTTCACGTGTTTTTTTAATGTTATCAATGACCAGATTAAACCGCTCACGAGAAGAGTAAAAACCCAAAACACCGTTGTTCACTGGATCATTCGGATAAATATCTGTCGCGATAAATACGGGCTCGCCATCCAAGACATAACCATAAGTTTTTGGCCCATGTTTAGGGATAGTAAACATTCTATAGGATGGGTATTGAGCTTTCATTTTGGCGGTATGCTCGGCGATATCTTCTAGCGCTACTTTTTGCATCCACTGCAATCCGATCAGGCTTTTCGAACCGTTAATCGTTTGCTGAGCAAAACGATCAAATCGATCCCGACTATCGACATCATTAGAATAGAAAAAATTTGCACCGGAACCGATATAAGCGACATCGTTATCAATAAACGCTTTTAAACTGAGCGTTTGATGCTGAGCAAAGCTATCCAGATTCTCATTCAAAGACCTATTTTGATTCGCCGCAACCAAAACAAAACACAACACCGTCATCAAAAATGTGGCAAAAAAGACAACTAACGGCAAAGTTCGTTTCTTCAACCCTGTTATGGGGTCGGTAGTGTGCGGCATGTGGCTTCCAAATAGTCTCTAATGAGTTAAAAGTATATAACGGAAGGGAATCATGCTCCATTTCTGTTTAGTCTTAAAACTGACATAAAACGGGCATTGTTTACCTTGCCCTCACATCGACGACCAATATTCGACCGAATCTCGACTAAATTTCAAGCTAACACACCAAAAACCCACTTGATTAAAAACATTAAATACCACTCTTAAGCCTTGAATATGCTAGTATCCATCCATATTTATAGCTTGAAAGTGACCGTTTCGGCTTAGTGCCAATGAGTTTCTTTCCAACCTGTATATTCCTTTGAACCGACGAATATACCGTTAAATCAATTTTAAAGAGAAATCACTATGATCGTTGATTTGAACCTAATCCCACAAACGTTTGATATGCTTCACGCAGGCCTAACTGCATCAAGCGTTTTACTACTGTTAATTGCCGTTTCTCGTAAAACCAAAGTGGTTGAGAAAGTCGTAGAAAAACCAGTAGAAAAGATCGTTGAAGTTGAAAAGCCAGTTGAGAAAATTGTCGAAGTAGAGAAAGTTGTTGAAGTTGAACGTGTGATCGAAAAAGTAGTAGAAGTTGAATCTAAGCTGGCAACAGCACCAACAGATTCTGCAATGCAGCTACTGTCTATCATGCAGCAAGAAGCGCGCCTTATCGACTTCTTAAAAGAAGACCTAACGTCATTCTCTGATGAAGAAGTTGGCGCGGCAGCTCGTGTTATTCACACTGGCGGTCAAAAAGTATTAGCCGATTACGTAACGCTTTCTCACATCCGCACTGAAGATGAAGAAACACGTATCGCTATTGCTGAAGGTTTCAACCCTCAAGAAATTCGCCTAACTGGCAACGTAACGGGTAATGCGCCATTCAACGGCACACTGGTTCACAAAGGTTGGAAAGCAACTGACATGAACCTGCCTAAGCTTGCTGAAAACTACGATGCATCTGTAATTGCACCGGCAGAGGTAGAGCTATAATGGAACACCAAACTCAGCCATCATCGCACGAGTCTTCTTCTCAAGAACATACGCCGCAGATGCATTCACAAGAGCAAGCGCCTAAGTTCAGTGTTGGTATCGATTTAGGTACCACACACTGCGTTTTGTCTTTCATCGACACAACAAATGAAGACGCTCGCGTTGAGGTGATGTCAATCCCTCAATTGACGGCTCCAGGTACAGTAGAAACTCGCAGCCAACTTGGCTCGTTCCTATACCAGCCGCACGAACATGAAATGAATGCGGGATCTCGCGTTCTTCCTTGGTCTTCTGAGCCTAAAGCACTGGTTGGTGCTATTGCACGTAACCTTGGTTCGAAAACCCCTATCCGTTTGGTAGCAAGTGCAAAATCTTGGCTATGCCACGGTGGTGTTAACCGTCGTGATGCGTTCCTTCCTGCAGGCAGCCCTGAAGAAGTTGAAAAGGTATCTCCGCTTAAGACAACTGAGTTGTACCTTGAGCACCTTAAAGATGCTTGGAACCACGCTAACCCAGAACACAAACTGGCAGACCAAGATGTAACGATCACGGTTCCTGCTTCGTTTGATCCTGCGGCTCGTGACCTAACAGCAGAAGCTGCACGTAATGTTGGTTTCACTCACCTAACGCTTCTAGAAGAGCCACAAGCTGCTCTTTACAGCTGGATTGATAACAGCAACGACACATGGCGTGATGAAGTGAACGTTGGTGACATCGTTCTTGTTGTCGATATCGGTGGTGGTACGACTGACCTTTCGTTGGTTGAAGTAACACAAGATGAAGGCAATCTAAGTCTGAACCGTATCGCTGTAGGTGAGCATATCCTACTTGGCGGCGACAACATGGACTTAGCACTGGCTTACCGTCTGAAAATGAAACTGGCGCAAGAAGGCAAAGAACTGGCTCCTTGGCAGGTTCAAGCGATGACTCACGCATGTCGTGATGCGAAAGAAGCACTGCTAAACAATGCTGAACTGCAATCTATGCCTATCGTTGTTCCAAGCCGTGGTTCTAAACTGCTTGGCGCAACACTGAAAACAGAACTGACTCAGCAAGAAGTACAACAAACATTGGTTGATGGCTTCTTCCCGAAAGTAGCCGTGACTGAGCATCCAGTACAAAAGACACGTGGCGCACTGACTCAAATGGGTCTGCCTTACGCTCAAGACGCAGGTATCACTCGTCACATTGCCGCATTCCTTTCTAAGCAAGCGAACGCGCTTTCTGGAAATAGCGAAACGGCTCAGCAAGATTTCAACCCGTTTGCAAACATGCCCGGTATGCCCGGTACGCAAGGGTCAGAAGCGCCAGCGGCAGACTTCATCAAGCCAACAGCAATCCTGTTCAATGGTGGTGTTCTAAAATCGAACCTACTTGCTGATCGTCTTTCAGATACGATCAACGAATGGTTGATCAATGCTGACGAAGAGTTCGCAAAACAGCTTTCAGGTTTAGATTTAGACCTAGCGGTTGCAAGTGGCGCTTCATACTACGGCGCAGTTCGTCGTGGCCAAGGCGTTCGTATCCGCGGTGGTATCGCTTCTTCTTACTACGTAGGAATTGAAAGCGCGATGCCAGCTATCCCAGGTATGGCTCCTCCGATGGAAGCTTTGTGTGTTGCACCATTTGGTATGGAAGAAGGTTCAAGCGTACAAGTACCTAGCCAAGAATTCGGTCTAGTGATTGGTCAGCCAGTACACTTCCAGTTCTTCGGTTCAACCATTCGTCGTGAAGATGAAGCGGGTACGCACCTTGATCACTGGGCGCCTGAAGAGCTTGATGAGCTTCCTGAAATCCAAGTGACATTGCCGGTTTCTGAAGGCCGTCGCGAAGGTGAAGTGGTTCCTGTGACTTTGGCTTCTCGCGTTACTGAGCTAGGCACCTTACACCTAGAAGCGATTGCTACTGACAACGGTCAGAAGTGGCACGTTGAGTTCGATGTTCGTGAAGACTCGAATAACGACTCAAACGAACAAGCATAATGAATCAACGGCACCTTAGCGGGTGCCGTTACTTTATCAATGCATTTCTCAATCTAGTCCTGCCTGTTTCTCAGGAATGACGTTTACGAGTAACAACAATAAGACCAAAGCTATCAAAAAACTGGTCATCACTCTGGAAGAATAAGGTTTTGTATGGCAACTCCTCGTTTTTTAGTCGGCATTGACTTAGGTACAACCAATACGGTTGTCGCTTACTGTGAAATCAACGACGACCTACAACATGCTCCCGTTTCTCTTTTCGATATTGACCAACTCATCGGCCCCGGTGAAGTGGTTCGCAAGCCCCTACTTCCATCCTTTCGTTACCACCCAGCACAAGGTCAAATCTCCCCTTCTGACCTGACGATGCCGTGGGAACCAAGCCCCGTTGAAGGCGATATTAAGAACGTTATCGTCGGTGAATGGGCTCGTGAATTAGGCGCTAAGGTTGAAGGCCGCCAAGTATCGAGTGCTAAGAGTTGGCTATCACACCAAGCGGTTGATCGTAACTCCGACATTCTGCCTTGGGCTGGCGCAGCTGATGTCGATAAAGTCTCGCCAGTTGTGGCGAGTGCAAGCTACCTCAACCACATTCGCCAAGCATGGAACTACCGTAACCCGAGCAACAAGCTGGAAGACCAAGATGTTGTGGTTACCGTTCCTGCTTCCTTCGATGAGACAGCACGTAAGCTAACACTCGAAGCCGCAGAACTGGCGGGCTTAGGTAAGATTCTATTACTCGAAGAGCCGCAAGCCGTTTGTTATGACTGGTATGCCCGTCACCAACAAACCGCAGCAGATGAACTTCAACAAATCCCACTGATTCTAGTGTGTGATGTTGGAGGTGGTACCACCGATTTAAGCTTAATTGAAGCCAAATTCGATGCGAACAGCGACGGTAATAACGAGCTCGCACTCGACCGTATTGGTGTTGGTGAACACTTGATGCTCGGTGGTGACAACCTCGATTTAGCGCTTGCTCACCTCGCTGAGCAACGCTTCAATCAAAACAAAAAGCTCAATGCCTCTAGCCTAACCAAACTGATTCAACAGACTCGCGCCGCAAAAGAGAGCCTGCTTTCTGCCAATGCGCCCGATGATGTAAAGATCACCATGCTGGGCAGCGGTTCAAAACTGCTTGGCGGTACTAAGAGTATTGGTTTAACTAAACAAGAAGTCCATCAAATCGCATTGGAAGGTTTCTTCCCGCTTTCTGAGTTTACTGAAACACCCGACAAACGCCGCAGTGCTGTGGTTGAGTTTGGTCTGCCTTACGTGGCTGACCCTGCGGTGAGTAAGCACGTTGCAGAATTCCTAGCAACGCACCAACAAGTGTCTAAAGCCGCATTGGAAAACTCAGACTCTATTGAGTTCGATGACACCAAACCTGCAATTCCAGTTGGCGTGCTGCTCAATGGTGGTGTGTTTAACAGTGAACTGGTAACAGAGCGAATTACTCAGCTACTGGGCAACTGGAACGGTTCTCCTATCACAGTGCTTGATAACCCTCATCCAGATTGGTCTGTTGCCCTTGGCGCGGTTGCCTTTGGTAAAGCACGCCGCGGTGCACAGCTGAAAATCGGTGGCGGTGCTGCCCGTTCTTACTTCTTGCATCTGCAAGAGAAAAACAAGATGGGTAAAGCGCTTTGTCTGCTTGCCAAAGGAACCGAAGAAGGCCAAGAGATACGCTTGAACAGCCGTCGTTTCTCGCTGACTTTAGGTGAGCCAGTACGATTTAATCTTCTGACTTCAACACACGATCAAATTGCTCATGACACCGCCATTCAAAACGGTGTGATGGTCAATGTGGATGCCGACTTTTTCTCCCCTCTCCCACCGTATATTTCTACGCTGGAAGGCTCAGGTACTGCAGAACTTCAAGCCAACCAAAAAGAGCGTGTTGAAGTACTGCTCGCTTGTCAGTTAACCGAAGTCGGCACATTGAAAATGGAGTGTGTGAGTATAGAAGATGACTCTAAGCGTTGGTTGCTTGAGTTTGAAGTAAGAAACAAGCAAGGCGATGAATCTGATACCTCCGCGCTTCACCCAAGATTGGAAGAGTGTAAGGAGTTGATTTCTCGCCTGTACAGCGGCAACAAGAAGAGTGCTGAATCGAAAGAGATCAAAACACTATCGAAAGATCTTGAGAAGCGACTAGGTAAACGCGATGAATGGGACTTCACGACCCTTCGTCATCTATTTGATACCTTCTCATTAGGTCGTAAACGTCGTCGCCGCTCAGAAGCACACGAGAAGAACTGGCTACGTTTGGCGGGATACTCGCTACGTCCTGGCTTTGGCGATCCGACTGACTCATGGCGTATCGAACAGATTTGGGGCCTTTACCAACAGAACATTCAGTTCAAGAACCACCAAGGCTGGACAGACTGGTGGGTATTCTGGCGTCGTGTCGCTGGTGGGCTAAACCAAGAGCAGCAAGAGAGTATCTTGGCTGACATCGCTAAATACCTTCACCCAGGTGCAATGAAGAACCCTAAGACAGCCAAAGATGCGCAAGATAATGGTTATGAAGCCATGGTCCGTTTAGCGGCGTCACTTGAGCAACTTGAGGTTGAAGACAAAGTGCTGCTGGCAAGTTGGTTCTTAAGCAAAGCGATCAACCATAACCAATTTGAACAGGCTCACTGGTGGGCGCTAGGACGATTAGCATCAAGAACGCCTTTGTATGGCAGCCAACACAGCGTAATTCCTAGAGAGCAAGCTGAACAGTGGTTACCAAAACTGCTTGAACAGAACTGGCATAAAGAGCAGATGATCGCCTTTGCCGCGGTGATGATTTGTCGTAAAACCGGTGACCGTCAGTTTGATATCTCTGATGACTATCGCTGTCAAGTGATTGAGAAGCTTAAGCAAAGCAAGGTGCCTGATTCATGGTTAACACTAGTGAGTGAAGTGACTGAGCTTTCTGAGAGTGAATCTAAGCGTGTGTTTGGTGATGCGTTACCAAGCGGATTAAGCCTAATCAATAACTAGGTTTGAAAACGATTAGCTTTCGTTGCTAATGGTAAAGAAGCTAGCAAGAAAAGAAAAAGCCACTTTCGATTCGTTGAAAGTGGCTTTTTTATTGGTGGCTTAAGGCTGGTATGTGTAATCGACTTATAGCTTTTTGGTTAAGAGCCTTAGCCGTGTTGCAGTTCATCATTGTTAATGTTTGGTTCCAGTTGGGTTGATAGGAAAATCCGTATTTTCATAAATGTCAGATAGTTTTTTCGGTTTATTCTCTTTTGCTCCTTTGTTCGATTGATTATGAGTTTCGCTTAAAAGCCATTCCTCATGCATTTTTGCTGAATCCAAAAACTCTGGATCCTCCATTGCTTCCTTGCGAAGTTTATTTACACGTTCGAGAGTATCCCAAATCATAATACTTCACCTCCACTAAGGCAGTAATATAAAGATAGCTCAACCCCATAAAACTTCAACCAACCCAATGAGATAGCGATCTCAATTTCGTAATTTACCCACTTTGAACGAGTGAAAATGGTCACCTTTGTCAGCACTCAAATAGTGGGCACTTCTCCATGATCTTCGAAGATCATTAGGCACAAAAAAAGCGAGCTCAATGCTCGCTTTTTGTTTATCTATCTGTTGCTCGGATTACCAGCACTAGCTCGATTAAATCACACCGAGGTTAAGCACGGTTACCAATTTTCACCTTGCCATTGGTAGCAAACCAAAGGGCTTCTGAACGACGACGACCGATTAGAATCGGGCCATCATCGTAGAACAAGAAGTTCTTCCAATGCTTCTTGAAAATCGCCCATTTGGTTTCAAGAACATTGTACTTTTCGTAACAAAAATAAACAGTTACGTCATCTTGCCAATCAATAAAGTTAAGAATCTCTTCTGGCATTTCAGGCTCATCCGCTTCCCAATGCGCCATCCAACTGATCTCTTCATTCCAGTTCGATGCTTTGCTTGGCCAGTCTTGCGAGCTCAGTCGTTCTGCGTCTGGGCTTTGAGGGCTCACGTTCTCTTTCCAGAACTGAGATGCTCTCGCCTGTGTCATTGGCTTAATCTTTTCCAAGTCCTCTGCCGGAAGCGGCATTGACTGGTGTGTGAAAATCCATTTTCTTTGGTATTCGTCCAAAGTTGTGTATGACATCAAAATTCCTCAAATATCTGCTCAGGCTGATGGATTTACCATGCCTATCTGTTCTTTTTGATGCAGCGGCGATTAGCAAAGCTTGATATACGCTGCGTCTAAATTTTGTTTACGTTTAAAAGCTATTTGCCTTTAACTAGTACTACGTCTTAGCAATATTGCCGCTAAATAACGCGTCTATCTTCCCAATTTGGGTTAACTAATGCTGTCAGTATATGGTCTTCCCATTTACCGTTAATCTGTAGGTAGTCTTTAGCAAAACCTTCTCGGACAAAACCAAGATGTTCTAATACGCCAGCACTGCGTTCGTTGTGAGGCATGTAGCCCGCCATTAAGCGGTGCATGTTCTGCACATCAAACATGTAGTCTTTGGCCATGTTCAAACCTCTGCGCATGTAACCGTGGCCCTGTGCACTTTGCGCCAATGAGTAACCGACATTACAAGCGTAGAACGGGAAACGAGACAAATTACTGAACGATATGGTGCCTAACATTTCATTAGAGTCAGCGTTAATCAGTAAACAGTAATAGCCTAGCCCCATTTTATGAAGCTCGTTTAACTTGATCAGTCGCTGCGCCCAACTCGCTCTATCAAAGAACGCGTCTTCGCGAATCGGTTCCCAAGGTTTCAGGTACTCTCTGTTAACCTGAAAGTACTCGCTTATCATGCCAGCGTCATCAATTTCAGCCGTACGTAGAATCAGATTACCATCATGCTTATAAATGCGCTCTGGTGTACTCAAATCTTCCATAATCTTGTTCTTATTCGATCAGTTCTTTCTGATACCGTAATCACGAAGCTTATTCGCAATTGAGGTATGAGAAACATTCAAACGTTTTGCTAGCTTACGGCTTGATGGGAAAGACTGATAAAGCTTCTCTAGAATCTGAGATTCATAGTCTTTCATGATCTCATCGAGCGAGCCGTCTAAGCTCAGGTTCGCCATTCCAGCCGTCATTGTTTCAAGCTGTGGCAAGTGGAATTGCTCAACCGTTAGCGTGTCTGAATCCAACTCTGTTAGTGCGCGTAGAACCATGTTGTCTAACTGACGAATGTTGCCCGGCCATTGGTAATTACCAAGCTGGTCGACTAACTCTTGAGTCAGTTTTGGTTTTAACATACCTAACTGCTGCGCGTACTTTGCAACGAACAGTTCCAACAGTGGCGCTACGTCGTTTGAGCGTTCACGCAATGCTGGAATAGACAGAGTCAGTACATTCAAGCGGTAGAACAGATCTTCACGGAACGAACCCGAGTCGGCTAATTCAGAAAGACGGTGGCGCGTTGATGCAATAATACGAACATCCGCGTGCATCTCTTCTTCTTCACCAACACGACGGAATGAACCATCTTGTAGGAAACGCAGCAGCTTGATTTGAAGATGCGGGCTCATCTCGCCAATTTCATCTAAAAATACCGTACCGCCATTCGCTTGTTCGAAAATACCTTTATGACCTTGCTCATGGTTGAATGAACCCGGCGCATGACCAAACAATTCCGTTTCCGCTACGTCATCAGGCATCGATGCACAGCTTAGAATCAAGAATGGGAAAGACGATCGATTTGAACGGTTATGACACGCTTTCGCCAGCATCTCTTTACCCGTACCTGTATCGCCTTCAATTAATAGAGGCTGATCCAGCATAGCCAATTTCTTAGCTTGGCTGATCAAGGCTTTATGGCGATTAGAGACACCAACAAAGTGTTCGAAACCTAGGTTGTTCTGTTCTGGGATTGAATCTGGCGAGTTCATCTCTTGATTACAAGAGCGAATCGTCATTACTGCGCTTGCCAGTACCGCTTCGTTGACATCACCACCAAGGTAAATCGGCAGGATCTCAATAGAGAAATCTAAACCATCTAACACGACAACTTCACGATGACGCGTTACATCGCCTTCGATCCAACGAGCAAAGTTAAAACTAGGAACAAACGTCGCGAGCGGTTCACCGATGACTGCGTCTTCTTGCTTATTAAAAAGGTTCAATGCAGCGTGGTTAGCCATATCGACTGAGCCTTTAAGGTCAATCGCAATAACAGGATCAGGTAGGTTTGCCAGCAGAGCAATCAGCTCTGTGTTATGCCTTTCGCTTGGCATAAATTGGATTTTACGTACATCCTTCACACCTGAAATTCGGCGAATTTCAGCCATAAGTTCACTAAAAGCATCAAAATCGATATCAGGGCAGTTTAGGTAAATAATACCTTTAACATCAATTTCGATTCCTCTTAAATCAATGCTTTTTGAGGCCAAGATATCGAGCAACTCACGTGTTAAGCCGAGTCTGTCTTCACACAATACTTCAAGACGCACAAATAGTCCTATTATAGGTGTCAGGATAAGTTGACAGTAGTGTGGATTAAGCTCTGAGTTCAGTCAAGAAGAAGAGTAAACATATGTTTACTCTTCTTCTCAAACTATTGAGCTTTAAATGCTTTATTTGAGAGTGATACGCTTTATTTCTGAAAGGACGGCTTTGCGGAGGTCTGCCAGTTTTACTTTTCTCTCGTTATGCCAAGGCATAGGTCGAAGCAATGTCATGGCTTTTAGACCCAGTCTTGCAGTAAGAATACCAACACCTAGCCCCTGCCCTGCTCGAGCTGAGACTTTGCCTGCAAGATCCATCGAGACGAGATCCATACTTGCATCAATTGCGAGTTCACTGGCTCCCGCTGCTGCCATGTTGATTAACACCAATTTAAATAGCTTAATCCTAGACCAGTAGCCAAGCTCAATGCCATACACATCAGCAAGCTTGTCGATCATGGTGAAATTTCGCCAAGCCACCAGCAACATATCAGCCGCCGCCAATGGACTCACTGCAACCAAAGCCGCCGATTCGGTCGAAAACTTAGTGACGATTTGAGTCGCTACTTTGTCTTGTTGACTCACGACTAACGCATCGTACATATCCAACACTTCTGCATCACTGTGTGCTGGGTTAATGCTGTTTCGCCACTTATCGTACGAAGGAGACTCAGCGATAATGCCACCTTGCTTGGCGATGTTTTCACAGAACGCTTTGCCCTTACCGACACTTTGACTTTGGAGTAGCTCTTCACTCTGCTCTTGCACACTAAAGTGATCTTTAAGTGAACGCAGTTTCCACAGCTCTTTGCCTATCGCGCCTAAACCCAATGAAGCAATGGCAGCAATAAAGCCTGCCCAACCTAACGCAAGCCAATCAGCAGTTTGAATTGCGGTAATGACCGATTCAATTGCTTGCCATCCAACTAGGCCAGAAAAAGCGACCAATAAACCCGTTCCAAACCACTTCTTCTTTTTGCTCGGTCGAATCACTTGTTCCAATTGCTGCTCAGCTTCACCATCAAGATCAGCTTTCACTTGCGGTGCGACAGGGACAAATTTCTCTTGCTCTGTGAACAGTTGTTGAGCGCCTAAATCCGGGCCAACGTCACTCATGTCTTGCTCATCAAAAGAGGTCTTCAACGGTTCATTAAAGACCTGCTTTGTTTTTAATTCACTCATTTTGATTGCCTCAATTACTTCAACTTGTCGCCAATGAGATACTCTAAAACCTTGTCGACTCTTAGATGTTGGCAAGGCTCATCGGAATGTTGCTCCATCGGTCTAAAGCTCGTGAAATCAAACTGGTTGGTTTCCCAATACTGTTTATTAGGCAACTTACGCGGCACCTCTCCCGGATACATGGTTTGAGGGACATTATCCAAAGTCACACCTTGCAACGCCGGAACATTGTCTGAACCCGACGAGATATAACCCGCGCTGGTCGCTTGAATAGACGCGATACTCATACAACTCATGTCGATGTGTTCAAACGCCGCCTGCTGCCAAGCCGGATGTACCATCTGTTGTAACAGTGACACCAAGTTCGGATGTTGATCCGGTGTCACGTGGTCAGCCTTGGTGGCTGCAAACAAGATCTTGTCGATCTTCGGCGCAAATAAACGTCTTAAGATATTGCTTCGACCGTACTTAAAGCTCTTAAGTAACTGTTCTAACGCGCCACGCATATCCATGAAAGAGTCATAGCCCGCATTAAGTGGCTGTAAGCAATCCACCAACACGATTTGTCTGTCGAACGTCGCGAAGTGATTCTTGTAGAACGCTTTCACGACCTTCTGTTGATACTCTTCATAACGCGCTTTCAGTACCGCATAGTTACTTGTTTTTGAGAACTTACCCTCAGGTGCGAGACACGGGAAGAATTGCAACACAGGCGCGCCTTCAAGCTCACCCGGTAATACGAATCGACCCGGTTGTACCCAATGCAGTCCGTTACTTTTACAAGTATGAAGGTACTGGGTGTAGCTATCGGCAATCGCGACCAGTTTCTTTTCGTCCGCTTCTGCTAGCAAATCGATATCACCACGCATTACGTTCCACTGTTGCGAGTAAGTTTCTCTGTCGCCTTTCAATGCGGCAAACTGAGATTGGCTCCAGGTATCGAAGTCCATATCCAGTAACGGCAAATCAAGCAACCATTCACCTGGATAATCGACAATATCGAGATAAAGGGTGCTGTTTTTACTCAGTAGCTTCTTTGCGCCCTTCGCAGGCTTATATTTGATGGCTAAACGAATCTCACTGACATCACGCGTTGGTACCGGCCATTCTGGTGGCTGTGCATTCAACGACTCCATCGCTTCATCATAAGAGAAGCGTGGAATCATCATGTTGTGTTGCGGGATACGCTTTGCGCCAATAATTCTTCCATCTCTCGCCGATGCAAGCAGTGGCAAGTTTTTGTGGGTAGACGTATGAAGAAGCTGATTAACCAGCGAAGTAATGAATGCTGTCTTACCCGCACGAGAGAGCCCCGTGACCGCTACTCGAATATGAGAATCCGTTCCTCTGCTTATAAAGTCACTCATTTCTTGAGTTAGGTGTTTCATTAGAACGACTCCGTGATAGTTAGGCTAGCTGGTTATGATAATAGAAAGGCAAGCCTACGTTCTTTCCCCGTTGGGATAGTTTGTATGCTTTTGCTTATGTTGATGAGTATGCAATACACATTCTTAATGCTAGATGAATAAAAGCCCCTGACTACATTCATAATCAGGGGCTTTAGAATTTTTGCACGATATCCGACGTCTAATCGTCTTCAATCAACTTGTAGATAACAAACAGTGCAATCTCTGCAATTAGCCAAAGCGCACATGTAATCGTCACGTATTTATTATCAAAGATACTGATCCCTTTCAAGATCAGGTCGTAGCCAACAAAAGCACCAATCACCACTGCCAAGATAATCTGTAGGATCTGAATAAAACGAGGCATTCCTCTCTCCTATGTTCTTATATCAAACTATGTGTTTATCACTATATCATTGATAATAAGACAAAAGTGCAGATAATGCTGCACTTTTGTCTTTAACTTTCTGTCAAAAATTGCAATTCAAACGCTGAAGTTAGCGACAATTACGATTTTTTGGCGTCGATTAATTACGCTTTCTCAGCTTCAGCAATCTTCACTTTCCACGTGTCAGGGCCGATCTGGTGTGCGTTCACGCCGTTAGAGTCAACCGCTACCGTTACAGGCATATCTTCAACTTCAAACTCGTAAATCGCTTCCATACCGAGATCTTCAAACGCAACAACGCGTGCTTTTTTAATTGCTTTTGCGACTAAATAAGCTGCACCACCAACCGCCATTAGGTAAACCGCTTTGTGCTCTTTGATTGATTCAACCGTTGCAGGGCCACGTTCCGCTTTACCGATCATGCCCATAATGCCAGTTTCGTTCAGCATCATGTCAGTGAACTTATCCATACGTGTTGAAGTTGTTGGGCCCGCAGGACCTACCGCTTCATCACCTACAGCATCAACAGGACCCACGTAGTAAATGAACTTACCTTTGAAATCAACGCCAGCTGGTAAGCCTTCGCCGCTTTCTAGCATGCCTTGAATACGTTTATGAGCAGCATCACGACCGGTTAAGATCTTACCTGACAGAAGAACCGTTTCTCCGGTCTTCCACTCTTGTACGTCTTCTTTAGTCACTTCATCAAGGTTAACACGGCGTGTATTTGCGCCCGCTTCCCAAGTGATGTCTGGCCACTCTTCTAACTTAGGTGGCGTTAGCTCTGCTGGGCCGCTGCCATCTAGCGAGAAGTGAACGTGACGCGTTGCTGCACAGTTCGGGATTAAGCAAACTGGCTTAGATGCTGCGTGTGTTGGTGCTGTTTTGATTTTTACGTCAACCACAGTCGTTAGACCGCCAAGACCTTGTGCACCAATACCTAGCTTGTTTACACGGTTGAAGATGTCTAGGCGAAGCTCTTCTTCTGCGTTCTCAGGGCCTTTTTCGATAAGCTCTTGAATATCGATGTGTTCCATCAAAGATTCTTTCGCTAGTACCGCTGCTTTCTCAGCCGTACCGCCAATGCCTATACCTAGCATACCCGGTGGACACCAGCCTGCACCCATTGTTGGCAGCGTCTTCTCTACCCATTCTGCAATATCATCAGAAGGGTTCAGCATAACCATCTTGGTTTTGTTCTCAGAACCGCCGCCCTTAGCCGCGATTTGAATTTCAACTTTGTTGCCTGGAATCATATTAATGTGGACAACCGCTGGTGTGTTGTCTTTGGTATTAATACGCTTACCTGCAGGGTCCATTAGGACAGATGCACGCAATGGGTTATCTGGGTTGTTGTAAGCTTGACGAACGCCTTCATCAACCATCTGTTGTACTGTTTGATCCGTTTCCCACCTAACATCCATACCGATGTTCACGAAACAAGTAACAATACCCGTATCCTGACAAATTGGACGATGGCCTTCCGCAGACATGCGCGAGTTGATAAGAATCTGAGCGATCGCATCTTTAGCTGCTTGGCTCTCTTCTTTCTCGTACGCTTTTTCTAGGGCTTGGACAAAGTCTAAAGGGTGATAATAAGAAATGTACTGAAGTGCGTCAGCGACACTGCTGATCACATCTTGCTTACGAATAACCGTCATTGCATGCCTCTTTATTGTTCTGGTTCCATGTGGGTTCACAGTTTGACTATATGTGCCAAATCGAATTAGGTGGTTTAGCTTTTTATTGTGTTGAGCTGTATTTAGTTGCTTTAGCAATCGCTTGCATAGCTTTAAACTAAACCACTTGGATTACTCCGTTCTAATCAAGAACCCATTTTATTTTCAATTTATGATACTCTTGCTTCCTCTCACACGCCATGCAGTGATCGAACTCTTTGTCACAAATTAAACAAATGAATAACAACGAATTTCGCTCTATCCAAATCAAGCCGCTTGAATATCAATCAACTTTAGCTAAACAGCTGTTTTCCCATATTGAAAACCTGCCGTGGGCAATGCTATTACGCTCCGCTTCAGAAAGCCACGTTGATAGTCGATACGATATTTTAGTTGCTCAACCCATCGCCACCTTCGAGACAATCGGTGCAGAAACGACCGTTAATGTTAATGAGACGTGCGAGGTTTCAGACTCTGATCCTTTCGAACTACTCGACCAATATCAGCAACAATTATTGCCTGCGACTAAAGAGCACACTCAGTTGCCATTCGTTGGCGGCGCTTTAGGCTATTTTAGCTATGATTTAGGGCGCAGAGTCGAGACACTTCCATCACTCGCAAAGCGTGATATTGAAGCACCTGACATGGCAGTTGGCTTGTATGAATGGGCTGTTATCGTTGACCACCAATTGAAAACGGCGTGTATTGTCGGTAGCAATATCGATGAACATCATGATTGGCTAATGCAGCAGATGGCTCAATCACACCTATCACATGCGCCCTTTGGGTTAACCACACCGTGGCAATCCAATATGAGCGAAGAGAGCTACGCCACTAAGTTCGATAGTGTTCAAGAGTACCTGTTATCCGGGGACTGCTATCAGATTAACTTAGCTCAGCGCTTCAATGCCCAATACCAAGGTAGTGAATGGCTGGCTTATGACAAGTTAGAACAGTACAACTCAGCGCCCTTTTCGGGTTTTATCCGTTTGGCCGACTGCGCAATCATCAGTGTTTCGCCAGAGCGTTTCTTAGAACTCAAAGACAACGTCATTGAAACCAAGCCAATCAAAGGCACACGACCTCGTTCTGAGGACCCGATGATTGATAATGCCAACGCGCAAGACCTAGCAAGCGCCGATAAAGATCAGGCGGAAAACTTGATGATCGTCGACCTACTTCGTAATGACATTGGCCGAGTAGCAAAACCGGGCACAGTGCATGTACCAAAGCTCTTCGATATTGAAAGCTTCCCTGCCGTGCACCACTTAGTGAGCACGATACGAGCGGACCTTGATGACCAATACTCTGCAACTGACCTTCTGAGAGCCTGTTTCCCTGGAGGATCGATTACTGGCGCACCAAAAGTTCGCGCGATGCAGATCATTGAAGAGTTAGAACCGCATCGACGTTCAGCGTACTGCGGCAGTATTGGCTACATCAGCCGAAATGGCAGAATGGATACCAGTATTACCATTCGTACATTAGTCGCCGAGAACAACACGCTTTATGCTTGGGCTGGCGGTGGTGTGGTATTTGATAGTGATTGTGCTTCTGAATACCAAGAAACACTGGATAAGCTGAGTCGAATTCTACCGATACTTGAAGATTGCTAAACCTAGTGTCATTAACTGCGAGTTCCGCGACTTAATGACGAGTTCCGTAGCTTAACGGCTAGCAAAAGTTCGATATAAAAAGAAACCGAAGGATCGTAAGATCACTTCGGTTTTTTAGTCTGTAAGTTAGAGTACATAACTCACAACGCTTTATTCGCGTGTTTAAGCGACCTTCACCGCAGAGACACCCCACTTCTTAAGCATCTCTTTCAGATCGTTGGCGGTGTAAGGTTTACTCAAAATGTCATCCATCCCACACTGAATACAACGTTCGCGTTCTTCAAGTGTCGTTCCGGCGGTCAGAGCCACAATAGATTTAACGTAACCCTTCTCTCTTAGCTTCTCTGTTGCTTCAAACCCGTCCATAACAGGCATTCTGCAATCCATGAATACAATATCGTATTCATTGTCTGACGCGAGTTCAAACCCTTCGACACCATTGCTTGCGATAGCAGGTTCAATCTCATGTTTACGAAGCATTTGCTGGATGATGATCTGGTTCATCTTAATATCATCAACCACCAGCACTTTAAGTAGTGACAATTCCGCCTCATACTCAAAGCCCTTGGCGACACTATCACTCTCTGCCGGAACATCGACAACTTGAAGAGGAATCGAGATGGTAAACGTCGTGCCTGAACCAACGACACTGGTCACCCCAATATCACCATTCATCAGAGCCACCAGTTTGCGACAAATCGCTAACCCAAGTCCTGTACCCTCATAGTTCCGACTACTTGAGTTATCTGCCTGCGTAAAAGGTTCAAACAGCGTCTTATGCGCCGATTCAGCGATTCCGACTCCGGTATCTTCTACAGAGAAAACAAATTGGTTTTTGTCCCACTCAATATCAACATTCACATGCCCTTCTTCTGTAAATTTAATCGCATTACCTATTAAGTTCACAAACAGTTGTGTGATGCGCTCTAAATCGCCTTGGAAATGGGAGGGAACGTTTGACGTAACACTGATATTGAATTCGAGCTGCTTCTCAATTGCTCGATTGACGAAGATGCTTTCAATCGTGTTTCTCAAATCACGTAGGGCAAATTTCTTTGGAATAAGCTCCAACATCCCTGCATTGATTTTGCTGTAATCCAATAGATCATTAATGATGGTTCGGAGAAACTCTCCAGATTGGCTCAGGTTGTTCACTATCTCACGCTGAGAGCTATTCAGTTCGGTATCACTGATCAACTCGGCACTGCCTAGTAAGCCATTAAGTGGAGTTCTTAACTCATGATTAATCATGGCCACAAAATCACGAGTTGCCCTTTCGGACTCTTCCGCTCGTTTACGTGATTCAATATTTCGGTTGATTGCTAGTTGATGGGTTAAGGCACTGCAGATAAGGTCCGTGACCAACAACAGTTGGCTTTGGATAAACTCGTAGTCTTGGTCTAACAACCTGACTCTGACGATTAACGCACCAACTATGACTTTTTCAACCTCTAAGGGCACGGTCAGTAGGTTGTCTTGCCAATGAGGTTCTTGAATGTCTTGCTCTAACACCTCGACAGTCTCATCGCCATAATCATAGGTCTGTAACTGAGGGATGAGCTTGGGAGGTAGAATCAAACGACTGGCTTCGATTAAGTAACTGTTAGTCACGTTGGTCGTTAGTTCAGATAGCATGACATCATCGAGATCATTTCTTAGAAACGCGCGCCCAAAATCAATCAACAGGTTGTCGATTTGTTCTTGGAATTCAATGCGGCGTATATTCGCGTTGGAGCGCTTTTCTAACTGACGCAAAGCAAGCTCAAGTTGTTGGTTAGCCTCGAACAGTTCGAGGCTCTTCTGTTCCAACAATCCTTCAGCCGCTTTTCTTGCCGCGATTTGACGCTTAAGCTTCTTCTCTAGGGCAGATGCCAGATCCATATTACTTTTCTACTTTGAGATTAAACCTAACCACGCTTTGGTCATCATTTTGTGGCGTCATCTCCACCGCGATAGATTCACCGTGGTATTCAGCACATCCTTCAATAAGCCCTAAGCAAACATGAGACATACACCTTGCGCTTTTGTAGTCAAAAACAAGTTGTGCTTCGGTCGTGGTGATAAAACTGAATTCAGGTGGCTCAGCATCCGGATAGAGCTTCTTCACTTCAACATGAATGTAACGCTCTACGTGCTGAATAAATTGAAAGGTGGTATTGCTGTGAGCAAGGCTCGCTTTATTCGGTAATGAGGCCAGTAAGTTCTTAAATACAGACTGCCCAAACACGCGTTGCAAGCTTGCCGCATCAATATCGGTTTTCTTACTCAAGTTGATAATCAACCTGACAAGGTCTTTGTGGTCGTAACTGCCGACCGACGTATAGATCCCTTCATCTTCTGACATTTCTAGAACTTCTTCCAAAAGCTCTAGCCCAAACTTGTCTTCAACAAGCTCTAAAAATTCGGTGAATATGATTCCTTTCATCTCATACCTTTTCTTCTATTTCTTTTTAGAATGGTCCACTAAGTTATTGTTATCAAATTCTTAAACAAAAAATCTACGTTTCGTCACCCAATTTTATGACATGGGTAACGCTTACTCGCCTGTATGCACATATTGAATATAGCAAAAATCGTCATTTTGAGGAGATTCATCGGTAAACAGCCTCTCATGACGCCCAATTGATAACTAAAAGAGGGAAAGTGAATGAAGAAAAACTCGATATTGGTAATCAACCCACGGTTATGTCTATACTTAAAATCATAATAATCAATATATTGGCTTGATATGAATAAAGAAAACTTCCTTCAGCAATTCCAACTTAACCCTACCGTTGGCTATCATCCTGAGTCAGTAGAGCGTGTTTCGCACATCAGTGGCGAGCAATTACGTAAAGCGGCAGTGGTGGTAGGTTTAGTTGAAAGAGAAGATGGTTTACATGTCATTTTTACTAAAAGAGCGGCTCATTTAAAGCATCACCCCGGCCAAGTCAGCTTTCCTGGTGGTAAACACGAACTTTCTGACCCTTCTATGCAATTCACTGCACTGAGAGAGCTCCATGAGGAGGTGGGAATTCGATCGGATCAAGTTAAAATTATTGGGCAATTACCAGCATTGAGTACTATTAGTAAATTTTCTGTGACGCCGATTATTGCCATGGTCGATCCTGACTATGAAGCCATCATTGATGAGAACGAAGTTGCCTCAATTTTTGAGGTACCCGCTACCTATGTTTTAGACCAAGCCAAGTTACACAGCCACACTGTTAACTTTAAACAAATCAAGCATCGAGTTTTTGCTATGCCCTTCCAAGAGCACCTAATTTGGGGCGTTACGGCGCAAATCATCCATTCACTGCAGCAACATGTAGTGCAACAAATTACATAGCAACTACGTTTTATTTAATCTCTGTTAACAAAATCCAGACTTTCTATGGAACAGATTTATTAATGCAATTTTACGCAAACGTTTCCCTGGTATAAATCTATACAACCCCGCCTTTCGCATAAATAAAAGTAAT
Organism: Vibrio sp. 10N.286.51.B11; assembly: GCF_041469245.1. Lineage (NCBI taxonomy): Bacteria > Pseudomonadati > Pseudomonadota > Gammaproteobacteria > Vibrionales > Vibrionaceae > Vibrio > Vibrio sp. 10N.286.51.B11. The sequence goes on from NZ_JBFRKI010000007.1 coordinate 428,343, forward strand.
ACCAAGCATAAACATAAATCACCTGTGGCACGCTATTTTCGTGATCAAAAATCCGTTTTTCGCATATCATGTGACACGCCGTTTCATTACATGATTTAGATCTATTTTTTGCAGAAGAAAATTCTGCAGAATTAGCCCCGACTTATTTCCTGTTCCCAAAAAATGAGTAATTTAACATGAACACAACAACTTCTTCGGCAAATGCCGTTAAAGATTCAAGCAAGTTTAACTATAAAGATTTTACCTGGTGTTTATCACTATTCGGTACAGCAGTTGGTGCTGGCGTACTATTCCTTCCAATCAAAGCTGGTGCGGGTGGTTTTTGGCCATTAGTTATCCTAGCTCTAATTGCGGCACCAATGACTTGGTTCGCACACAAATCTCTAGCTCGTTTCGTACTGTCTGCTAAAAACCCTGAAGCTGACATTACAGATACAGTAGAAGAACACTTCGGTAAGACTGGCGCAAACCTTATTACTTTCGCTTACTTTTTCGCTATCTACCCAATCGTTCTGATTTACGGTGTTGGTATCACAAACACTGTTGATTCTTTCCTAGTAAACCAAATGGGTATGGAATCTATTCCTCGTCCTCTTCTTTCTGGTGCACTTATCCTTGCTATGACTACAGGTGTTGTATTCGGTAAAGATCTGATGCTGAAAGCGACTTCAGCAATGGTTTACCCACTAGTATTCATCCTACTAGCACTGTCTTTCTACCTAGTTCCGGATTGGAACACTTCAATGATGGAAGTAACACCTGAATGGTCAACAATGCCTTCTGTTATCTGGCTTGCAATTCCAATCATCGTGTTCTCTTTCAACCACAGCCCAATCATTTCACAGTTCTCTAAAGAGCAACGTCGTGTATACGGTGAAAACGCAGTTAAGAAAACTGACGCGATCACTGGCGGCGCAGCAATGATGCTGATGGGTTTTGTAATGTTCTTCGTATTCTCTGTAGTTCTTTCTCTATCTCCAGAGCAACTAGCAACAGCACAAGCACAGAACATCTCTGTTCTTTCTTACCTAGCAAACGTACATGAGTCTCCACTTATCTCTTACATGGGTCCTCTAGTAGCGTTCGCAGCGATTACTTCTAGCTACTTCGGTCACTTCCTAGGTGCTCACGAAGGTCTTGTTGGTCTAATCAAGTCTCGCTCTGGTTCTTCAATCTCTAAGATTGAAAAAGCATCTCTAGCGTTCATCGTTGTTACAACTTGGATTGTTGCGGTAGTTAACCCAAGTATCCTAGGTATGATTGAAACAATGGGTGCTCCAATGATTGCAGCTATCCTGTTCCTAATGCCTGTGTTCGCGATGCAGAAAGTACCAGCTATGGCTAAGTACAAAACTTCAGCACCTGTGCAAATCTTTACAGCTTTATGTGGTCTAGCGGCTATTAGTTCTGTAATCTACGGCGCTCTTTAATCTCAAGCCCTTTTTATAAGATGGCATCCATCTTATATCGCGAGATTAGACAAAAAATATAATGATAATAAATGAGCCTCCCGACTCCCCTTGGGAGGCTCTCTTTTTGAGGTAATCGCTATGATTAGTGTATTTGATATCTATAAAATCGGTGTTGGTCCATCGAGCTCACACACAGTTGGACCAATGAAAGCGGGTAAAGAATTTATTGATGACCTACGTTCAATGGGAAAATTGCGCGACATCACTAAAATCACCGTGGACGTATATGGATCACTATCACTGACAGGGAAAGGTCACCACACAGATATCGCAATCATCATGGGTCTTGCTGGCAATACTCCTGAGCGTGTTGATATCGATTCTATTGCTGGCTTCATTGCTCGCGTAGAAGAAACTGAGCGCCTTCCTGTTGGCATGCACTGTCATACAGTATCGTTCCCACGCGATGGCGGTATGAACTTCCACACTAGCAACCTTTCTCTACACGAGAACGGCATGAGCATTCATGCATGGGTTGGTGACGAAGTTGCATACTCAAAAACGTACTACTCAATTGGCGGCGGTTTCATCGTTGACGAAGAGAACTTCGGCAAAGAAGAAGAAAACCCAATCAAAGCACCTTACGAATTCACAACAGCTGAAGAGCTGGTTAATCAGTGCAAAGAAAGCGGTCTTTCTATCAGTACACTGGTTATGAAAAACCAAGCAGCGTTCCACTCAGACGAAGAGTCTCGCACTTACTTCGCTAACATCTGGAAAACTATGCGTGAGTGTATGGATCGCGGTATGAATACTGAAGGTATCCTGCCTGGTCCACTACGTGTTCCTCGCCGTGCAGCAGCACTTCGCCAACAGCTAATGACTTCAGAAAAAACAACCAATGATCCAATGTCGGTTGTTGACTGGGTAAACATGTTTGCTTTCGCAGTAAACGAAGAAAATGCAGCTGGCGGCCGTGTAGTAACGGCACCAACAAACGGCGCATGTGGCATCATCCCTGCTGTATTGGCTTACTACGATAAGTTCATCCAAACAGTGACAGAGAAAGATTACATCCGTTACTTCGCAGCTTCTGGCGCGATCGGTGGTCTTTACAAGCGTAACGCTTCAATCTCTGGTGCTGAAGTTGGCTGTCAGGGTGAAGTTGGTGTGGCATGCTCTATGGCTGCTGCTGGTCTTGCTGAGCTTATGGGTGGTAGCCCTGAGCAAGTATGTATGGCTGCAGAAATCGGCATGGAGCACAACCTAGGTCTAACATGTGACCCAGTTGCTGGCCAAGTACAAGTACCATGTATCGAGCGTAACGGTATTGCTGCAGTTAAAGCAATCAACTCGACTCGTATGGCGCTTCGTCGCTCTTCTGCTCCTACTGTTTCTCTAGATAAAGTTATCGAAACAATGCTAGAAACAGGTAAAGACATGAACGCTAAATACCGTGAGACATCTCAAGGTGGTTTGGCTGTTAAGGTTGTTTGTTAATCATTCTGAATTAATAAACCGATAATAAAAAAGGAACGCCGCGGCGTTCCTTTTTTGTATCTGAAGCTTTTGGAGCTAAAGCTTGGTGACTGATTGATTCAACCGACCAAATTGTTTTGTTAAATCACTTGCGAGATAAGCAGGAAACAACCAAACAGCAGTGAGAACAACATCATTGCGCTGCCACCTTCTGCTCGGTATCGGTCATCAGCAACTTTCATGAAGCGCTGCTTGTGAACCATAACCAGAGGAACAAACACCGCTAGGAACACCAAGATGATGCCTGCGTAATTCAGCACTTGTAGGAACTTGTCTGCAGCAAGCAATGAACCCGCCAACGGCAAGATAAAGCTAATGCAGTACGTTACCGCTGTATTTTGGTTGAACATGTCTTTGTTCTGGTTGAACAACGCCATTGCTACGCCAAAGAAAGAAGTCAACAACGCCAAGCCAGTGAAGGTAGACAAGACGTTACCCACCCAAGGAGACTGAGCCTCAAACGCCGCCATCAAATCTGATACGTTCTCAAAGCTTCTGAATTGCTCTTCACTCAAGTTGCCCACTACCGCAAACAACCAACACAAGTAACACACTAATGGGATCAGAGAACCGATGATCACCATGTTACGCAGCTGTTTGTCTGTCGCTTCGTGGTTGTAAGAAACCAAGGTTGGAATCACCACCATAAAGCCAAAGCTCGTAAACAGGATGGCACTGGTTTTGATTAGGTCAACGTGGTCATGGTTGGTTACCTGCATCAAGTTTTCTTGAGTCATGCTCGGCGCTAAGAAGGCCATGGTTGCAAACAAACTAGCAAGCATCACGAAGAACAATGCTCGATTGAGCTTATCAATCACACCAGTACCACTTGCGACTACTGCGCCAGCAAGCAAGGTAAACACGGTTTGGCTGGTAGTCGCGGTAATTTCGACGCCAAAGTTAGACAGTAACTTACTCAGCAAGTCACCTGCGCCCAGAATGTAAGCCATTAATAGGCAAATCAACAACGCGTATAGCAAGCCGTTGGTAAGCAACTGACCTTGTTTACCCAAGGTTTTTCGGGCAATAGAGTTTAATCCTAGACCGCCACCCGCTTTGATGGTCGCTTCTAGAAGTAGTAATGCTGCGTAAGTCGTACCGAAACAGATCAGTACCATAAGCAGTGTGCCGTAAAGCAATCCGAATTGAGCTAATACCATTGGGATCGCAAGCATACCAGCACCGAGAGCGGTACCAGCGATAATTAGGGAGCTACCCATCATTTTAATATTCATTGTTTTTAACTTATTTGTTTAGTTTTTATAGATGTGAGTCTTCGTTCATCGAGCGGATGACAAAGGAGTTCAGATAGAAATAAAGTTATAAAACGAATAACAATAGGAGCGATAAGCGGTAAAGAAGCGTGCAGAGACGTTGTCGAACAGGGCGTTCAAAGGGGAGCTTGTCTTAAAAGAGGTAAAACGAGAAGCGTGAGTAAACATTAACTGATGTGGTGAACCTTCCGTAGGTTCAATAATCGGTGATGTAATCTTGAATTTCATGTATGTGTCCAATAAGTCACATTCCATAGTATTTGAAGCAGCGTATCCGTTGCTGCCCTACCTCTATCATAGAGGTCTTTTCATCTTATCGAATGAGCCTCGAAACACAACGCTATAACCACAATTTTTGCTATTAAATTGAACAAAACAACCATTTGGATATAAATTGACCACTAAGTCGTCTAAAACAATAGTCTTTATTGATAAAAGACAAGCGGACAAATACATCGAGCTAATTAACAACCTAGGCTTTTCTAATTATCAGCACAATCAAAACTCGATGCTGCACTTCAATTTTCCCAAAACAACAGTCTGTTTTAAGAACAGCGAGGAGCTTGAAGCGCGTTCCATTTCAACATCAGACACGACACAAACTCGCTACATCACAGAAACATAACCACAACCGGAGTGTGGTCACACAATTCGTTATACCCCATAGGTGGTAGGAATTCTTACTAGTACAGTATTTGCGTCATTATAATTAATAAAAACAAACACCTTATGCGCTCAACAATCACCTTTAAAATCCTAGTGGCCCTCGCCATCGTGTTCACCTTTTTGCTGGCAATATCGACCTATTTCCAATATTCGCAACAAAAGCAACTTGTAAACTCAGTGTTAAGTGAGCAGCTTCACGACAAAGCAAGTAACTACTTCGATAGCCTCAATATGATGATGCTCACCGGCACCATGGCACAAAAAGAGACCCTTCGTCAGAAAGCACTGGCTCAAGAAGGCATTGAAGACGTTCGTGTTTTACGCGCCGACGCTGTCAGCAAGTTATATGGCCCAGGTAATGACAACCAAACACCGGTTGACGATATTGATAAACGAGCGCTAGCGGGCGAAACCGTTATCGAACCTTTTTCTGCTGATTGGGGCAAAGGCTTGGTTATTGCTCTGCCAATGAAGTCGAGTGAAGATTACCGAGGAACCAATTGTGTCGCCTGTCATATGGCACCAGAAGGTGAAGTCTTGGGTGCGATTCGTCTCGAATATAACCTTAACCATGTTAACTCGCTGATTAACACTCAAACCATGGCTGCTATTGGCATTATGGCAGTGATCTCGTTTGCCGGATTTGTCCTTACGATGGGATTAATTCGTAAGATTATCGTGCGCCCGCTGCAACAGACTTCTCGCTTTATGACCCAAGTCAGCAACGATAAAAACCTATCCACTCGCCTGCCGGAACAAAGCAAGGATGAGATTGGCACGCTGGCTAACTCCATCAACTCGTTCATGGGAACCGTATCCGACAGCTTAGAAAAGGTACAAAACACCTCGCACAAACTGAATGCGTCTGCCAACCAACTGACTAGTGTCGCGCAAATTACCGAGCAAGCCGCCAGTGACCAGCAAAGCGAAACCGCCGAAGTGCAACATAATGTCGAAGGAATACAGGCACAGCAAGTCAATGTAGAACAAGCGACTTTAACGGCTTCAGAGCTTATTAATCACACCGCAGATGTGGCATGTAAGAGTGCCAACCAAGCACACGACGCAAGCAGTGAGATAAAAAACCTCGTTAGCAGCATAGAAGAAGTGAAACACAAAATACTGACACTCAATGAGCAAACCGGAGAGGTCTCTTCAATATTGAGTGTGATTCGTGGCATTGCTGACCAAACCAATCTTCTGGCCTTGAATGCAGCAATTGAAGCGGCACGTGCGGGAGAACAAGGTCGTGGGTTTGCGGTGGTGGCTGATGAAGTTCGCCATCTTGCATCACGAACCGCTGAAGCAACAGGCAGTATTGAGTCAATCATTCATCAGTTCCAGCAAGGCAGCGAAGAGTCGCTGACTTCTGCCGATCGCGTTTGCGAACAAGCCCATCAAAGCTCAACCGATATCGACGCACTTTCAATTGAAATGAATGGTGTGGTCGAAGAGATGAAACAGGTGCTGGCTCACGCACAGAATATTCAGCAGCAAACGCAATCCACCACACAAGCGACTCAAGATGTTCAACAAAAGGTTGAGACCATCACCTCTCACGCCAACAACACGTCGCAATCTGCGGCTGAAACTCGCAACATCAGCAATGACTTAGAAGAGCTGTCTGATCACCTTGAGTCACTGATTAATCAGTTTACTTTGTCGAGTACAAAGAAGAAGTCATAGATCGCCAACAAAAAAGCGCTCAACAATGAGCGCTTTAACTTCATAACAATGTCTAGTTCAGGCTTTCAGGCTTTAAAAGTACCTTAAGCCAAGATTAGTGCGTAATGGAAACCGCGGTTAAGTCTTTATGCTTGTGATACATCGCGTGTTTGACTATCAGATTCGCACTCACGCTATCCATTCCTGACACTTCAACGTAAGCCCCTTTTTTACGGAACTTGAACACAACCTTATCAAGCGCCTCGACCGAGGTATTATCTAAGAATGACGCATCCGATATATCGATGGTCACTAAAGAGGTCGCGTTGTCATAATCAAATAAGTCGACAAACGCATCTGACGAAGCAAAGAAGACATGGCCTTTTACTCGGTGAATGGTGTGCATTTCGTTTGTCACGACTTCATCGGATATAAACACCATGGATTTGCTGGCATGTGCATAAAACAGAGCCGACAGCACCACGCCAACCGCAACACCTATCGCTAAGTTATGAGTAAACACCACCGCCGCCACGGTTGCTAGCATGGTTACATTGGTTGGCAGTGTGTGATCTTTAAGCTCAACAATGGAACGCCATGAGAATGTGCCGATAGAAACCATGACCATCACAGACACTAAAGCGGCCATCGGTATCAGCTTCAACCAATCAGAAACAAACACCACCATTAGCAACAAAACCACCCCAGCGATCATGCTGGACAATCGGGTTAAGCCACCTGATTTGATGTTAATGATCGACTGACCGATCATTGCGCAGCCCGCCATTCCACCAAAAAGGGAAGCCACGATGTTCGCAACGCCCTGCCCTTTACACTCATTGTTTTTATTGCTTTCAGTATCAGTCAGGTCATCGACTATGGTCGCTGTCATCAAGGATTCCAACAAGCCAACCAGAGACAGAGCAATCGAATATGGCAGGATGGTTGCAAGCGTCTCAAACGTGAATGGAATATTAGGAATCAAGAACACAGGCAGTGAATCGGGAAGCTTGCCCATATCGCCAATCGTTCTCACATCTAAGCCGAAGAGCAAACTAATGATTGTCAGGGTAACAATCGCGACCAGTGGAGAAGGTATTGCGCGACCAAACTTGGGGAAATAAGGAAGCAGATAAATGATCGCCAAACCCAAAGCGACTAACACGTAAACGCTTGAGGGGACGTTGATTAATTCAGGAAGTTGGGCCATGAAAATTAGAATGGCGAGCGCGTTAACAAATCCAGTAATCACCGATTTGGAAACGAAATTCATCAGGTTACCAAGCTTGAGATAACCAGCTGCGATCTGAATGACGCCAGCTAGAAATGAAGCGGCGAGTAGATATTCTAGTCCGTGCTCTCTCACTAAAGTGACCATTAGTAGCGCCATAGCGCCTGTTGCACCGGAAATCATTCCCGGACGACTGCCAACCAAAGCAGTGACGACACAAATACAGAACGAGGCATAGAGCCCTACTTTAGGGTCAACGCCTGCAATAATTGAAAATGCGATGGCTTCAGGGATCAATGCGAGTGCAACCACAATCCCAGATAATGAATCTCCTTTAACGTTTGATAACCAGTGTTTTTTTAAATAATTAAGCATGTAATTCTCTTTTACTTGTACAGCCAGTCCTGCCTTGTTGAGACATAATTTGATCGACTGTTTTTCTTGAATGAGCGAGCGCTCGAAAAGTGCGGGTGTAGAGAGAATGCAGGGGTTAAAGCGGCGTAATTAACACGTAGATATTAAACTCCTCTTGTTGCTTTAGTGGGAAATTAAGAAGGTGATCAAGTCCAAAATGACTGAATCCGCGCCAATGTAGAGTGAGTCTCAACACAATCACACTCCCATTATTGAAAACAAAGGTTTCGATTACGCCATGCTCGTTCAGCAGCTCACATAGGGTGAAAGGTAAGGCTGACGCTAAGATCGAACAAAAAACACACCCTCAAACCTATTTATCGTCAGTAGACACAATATTTCTTTCACCAAGCAAGAATAAAGGTTGAAGCTGTCGGTATGACAGGTAATATGTTCAATCGATTTAAAAAGTTTATACAACTTAATGTTTCGGCTAATTATTGTGCAAATGTATATTTATTTGCAGCAATGCCAGAGACTTTGAGTTGAATTTGTCCCTCAATGGAGAATGAAATCAACATGACTTACGCGCCTGTAACAGACGTACTTGGCGGCAAGCTAGCGGTAGACAGTGAAGTAACTGTTCGCGGCTGGATCCGTTCACGTCGTGATTCCAAAGCTGGAATCTCTTTCCTTGCCATTTATGACGGCTCTTGTTTCGACCCGATTCAGGCCGTGGTTCCTAATAATCTTAATAATTACGAAAACGAAGTATTAAAGCTAACAACTGGCTGCTCTGTTGAAGTAACGGGTAAGATTGTTGAGTCTCCTGCGAAAGGTCAAGACTTCGAACTAGCAGCAACTGATGTTAAAGTTGTTGGTTGGGTTGAAGATGCTGACACTTACCCAATGGCTAAGACACGTCACTCTATCGAATACCTTCGTGAAGTTGCTCACCTACGTCCACGTACAAACGTGATTGGCGCAGTAGCACGTGTACGTAACTGTCTATCTCAAGCGATTCACCGTTTCTACCACGAGCAAGGCTTCTTCTGGACTTCTGCTCCGCTTATCACTGCATCTGATGCAGAAGGCGCTGGTGAAATGTTCCGCGTTTCTACGCTAGACATGGAAAACCTACCACGCACTGAAAAAGGCGATGTAGACTTCAACGAAGATTTCTTCGGTAAAGAGACGTTCCTAACAGTATCTGGCCAACTTAATGCTGAAGCTTACGCTTGTGCACTAAGCAAGGTTTACACGTTCGGTCCTACGTTCCGTGCTGAAAACTCAAACACAAGCCGCCACCTAGCTGAATTCTGGATGGTTGAGCCAGAAGTTGCGTTTGCAGATCTTAACGACGTAGCGAAACTGGCTGAAGACATGCTTAAGTACGTTTTCGCTGCTGTTCTTGAAGAGCGCCGCGACGACCTTGAGTTCTTCGCTTCTCGCATCGACAAGCAAGCAATTACTCGTCTAGAGCAATTCGTTGACGCTGACTTCGCACAAGTTGACTACACTGACGCAATCCAAATCCTACTAGACTCTGGTAAGAAATTTGAGTTTGACGTTGAGTGGGGCATCGACATGTCTTCTGAGCATGAGCGTTACCTAGCTGAAGAGCACTTTAAAGCGCCTGTTATCGTTAAGAACTACCCGAAAGACATCAAAGCTTTCTACATGCGCTTAAACGACGACGGCAAAACAGTTGCTGCAATGGACGTACTTGCACCAGGCATCGGTGAAATCATCGGTGGTGCACAACGTGAAGAACGTCTAGACATTCTAGACGAGCGTATGATTGCTATGGGCATCGACCCTGAGCACATGAGCTGGTACCGTGACCTACGTAAATACGGCACAGTGCCACACGCTGGTTTCGGTCTTGGTTTCGAGCGTCTAGTCTCTTACGTAACAGGTATGGGCAACGTTCGTGACGTGATTCCATTCCCACGTACACCACGCTCTGCAAACTTCTAATTCGAAACCTATTCGATATTAAAAGTTAAGAACAAACAAAAACCTCCGCACTTGCGGAGGTTTTTTTATGTTCGGAATAAAACGAGTCCAGATGCTTCTGCGTGCCACTATCTGAGACTCATTATTTCAAAAGCTAATCCACATCTTGGTCGATAGCGTATTTTATTGCAAGACCGCAAATTGCCATCATAACGAATGGGATCGCGGCAGTGGTGTATTCCGCCCACGCCATATCAGCGAATGCTTTTGCCAGCAGTACGTGGCCGAGAATAAGCAGAAGCGCACACACAATAGCGACAATAATCAGCTTAACTTCATTTCCCATAGTCATTTTCAACATAACGGTATCTCCAATATTTGGTCTACCGTTATTGAATCACAACTCTTTGGTCAATTAGGCGTACAGTTACCCCACAAACAACCCGTACAGTTGGAATGATTGTCTTTTATGAGGGACTTAAGGTTTTACGAGTGCGTAAGTTGATGTGCCAGTTTGCCAAGCCAGATGAGCGCCTGTTCTTTCTCTTCTGTCAGTTCATAAGAGAAGTTCAATCGTATCGCGTTATCCACTCTGCCATGCTCACTAAACAGATCGCCAGATGCAACGCTAATGCCTTGCTCGATAGCCAGTTGATGAAACTGTTGGCTGTCGAATTTTTCAGAAAAGCGAATCCATATCAAGTAACCACCAGCCGGCTCTTCAATCTCTATTGAATGCGGAAAGTACTGCTTAATGACATCGATAAATCGCTCTTTCCTGACGACAAGGTTTTTACGCAGTTTACGAAGGTGATTGTCGTAGCTTTCATGCGTTAAGAAATGAGCGACACCAAGTTGAACAGGAGCGCTACTCGATAACGTAGAAAAAAGCTGTAACTTTTGAATCGCGTCGTTAAAACGCGTGTTCACAACCCACCCTACTCGATAACCAGGACACAAACTTTTTGAATACGACCCACAAAGCAAGACAGAATCGGTCTTATCGAAGGCCTTTAGTGGCTTCGGCTTATGCCCTTCGTAATAAAGATCGCCATACACGTCATCTTCAATAATGTAGGTTCCATGCTGTTCTGCAATCTCTACCACACGGCGCTTTGCCTGTTCCGACAAACTGGTTCCCGTTGGGTTTTGAAAAGTCGTCATCAGCCAACACGCTTTAACATCTTGGTTTTGTAGCGCGTTTTCAAACTGCTCTATATTCAACCCATTGATTGGGCAAACGTCCACTTCGATCGGGTTAAGCCCGAGCCTCTCGACAGCCTGCAGAGCACCATAGAATGCGGGAGACTCAATCACGACGTTATCACCCGACTTGGTGACCGTTTGCAGGCTCAAGTTGAGCGCCTCCATAGCACCCGACGTAATCACGATGTCTTGATGATTAACCGTAATCCCTTGCTGCAGATAACGCTGTGCGATTTGCCTTCTCAAGGACTCACTGCCCGGTGGTAAATTATTTATCACACTCGCGCCAGTCATCTTCCTACCCGCGCTGGCAAGGTTTCGAGTCAAGGTAGGTAACGGGAAAAGGTCGGGATCTGGGAATGCAGAGCCGAAAGGAATCACACCTTCGGCTGAACTCGACTTCAAGAAATCAAATAAGCGGTCATTAATGGCTTTCTTTTCACTAACGAGTGGCTGTGCGTAGTCAACGCCGTCCAGCCTTGGCGCTACAAAGTAGCCCGACTGAGGTTTAGCGATGATCCACCCTTCGCTTTCTAGCAACTGGTAGGCTTGTAAGACAGTACTATTGCTGACGTTGTAATTTCGACAACTCATGCGTACCGAAGGGATCTTCTCTCCGGATCGCCACGTATTGTTGGCTATCTGAGTTCGAATATCCTTTGCAAGCTCTTCATAACGCGCCATCTAATTGTACTACCTAGAGAAATTCTGTGAGCCGGTGATTTTATCACTTACGCCAACAACTATTGCTGCTATCCATATGATCGCACCTAATTTCCACAATAGTGTGAATTGGTTCACAGATAACTTTGTAAGCTTTGCTAAGTTTGTACCCAAGGTAGGAGCTAAGTTGGCTTTCTACCTCAATAATTTGATGTAACCCAAAAACATGCGAGATAACAATGAAAAAAATAGAAGCAGACCAATTAAGTTATAAAGGAGAGTCAAACGGTGTTCACAGTTGGACAACACCGAGCGGTCAGCCATATTACTGGCACCCAGATTGGCTCCATATTGCTGAAGATGCGACAGGCTCACATCCAAAGCAAAAGATCGATGTCGAACAAGACCAAGCACCAACGGAAAAACACGCGGTGTCTGCTATTCTGAAACACATCAACCAATGGGCTGCAGACAAACTAGCGTCTCACCCTGAGATTGAAACCGGCTCAATCGAAGCTGAAATCAATCTCAAAAAGTAACGGGTTAAAGTAGATATCGAACTCAATCACGCGCGATTCTAACCCAATACACAGACTGAATAGCCTCGACCCTCGACCGGGGCTATTCAAGCATCTTCATAAAAATGCTGCAATAACCCCCACCTAGCTAACAAATCTCTAACACAAACCAGTTTCTTGTATCAATCCACGAAAGCTATCGATAGAATTTCCGGTCTTATTCACGTCAGTTATGCTAATCATTCGCAATTCTAAAGTCGTGAATCAATGAATGCGTAAATCTAATAAGAATGAGAACAAAGGCTTACCGATGGATACTTCAAATTACAATCAATCGCTAACGACTAAGTTATACGTCATTGCTGGCGTGCTGTTTGGCACCTATGGCAGTCGGGTGTGCCCTATGCTCGATAGCTTAACGACGTTAGAGATTTTCACACAAGTCAGTATTGTGTTTATCTTATTATGGCTCGCACGTCGTTACCCATTGGCGCAACATACCTTGGTCAAGCAAGGCCGATTCACGCAACTCGATACCCTGCTATTTTTTGCTGCAAGTGTGCCTTTCGCGCTCTACTACAACTTAAGCTATGAATTCACCATAGATAGTAATTTGAAGGTGCTGTTTGGCATGAGTCTATTCGGCTTCTTTACCGGAACCATTCTTCAATTGAATGCCAAGCTCAGCCAAATGGATAAAATGGAGACGACTGGACAATTCGACTTCCAACTGGTTGGTGAAAGAAGTTCACTGGTCAAGCAGATGATAGGCTTGGTTATCGTGCTTCTGGTAACACTGACAACTATGTTGACGATGATTGCCGTTAAAGACATCTTCTGGCTAGAACACAACCCTGACCGCTTATTGGATGGCACCGGCAAGATCAGCGTGATCAAAGAGTTTATTTATTTGGCTGTGGTACTGGGTGGCTACGCGATAACCATCATGACGCTTTGGAGTAAGCTAATTAAGCGTATTCTCCTAAGCCAAGAGCACGCATTAAACAAAGTCACCAATGGCGAGCAAGGCGTTCGCTTACCTATTTTCGGCTACAACGAGCTTGGATCAATGGCATCTATGACCAATACCATGCTTGATAGCCTTGAAACCGCGCAAAACGAAGTGAAAACCACACGTGACGTGGCCATTGTGAGCTTATCGGCATTGGCTGAATCTCGAGACAATGAAACGGGCGCACATATCCTAAGAACTCAAGAGTACGTCAAGGTGCTCGCACAAGAGCTCAGCAAATCAGAAACCCACTCAAGCTTGTTAACACCAAACTACATCGAGTTGCTCTACAAATCTGCGCCTTTGCACGACGTGGGCAAAGTAGGTGTTCCTGATAGTGTGTTATTGAAGCCGGGCAAATTGACGGACGAAGAGTTTGAGATAATGAAAGGTCACCCCGCGATTGGGGCTGAAGCGTTATCTATTGCAGAAAAGCAGTTGGGAAGTAGCTCTTTCTTAAGAGTCGCAAAGGAGATATCTCTGACTCACCACGAGAAATGGAATGGCAGTGGTTATCCTAATCAGTTGTCTGGTGAAGATATCCCGTTATCTGGCCGTTTAATGGCATTAGCTGATGTTTATGATGCGCTCATCTCGAAGCGAGTCTACAAGCCAGCCTTTACTCATGAACAAGCTAAACAGATCATCTTAGAGGGCAATGGGACGCATTTTGATCCGCAAGTTGTCCAAGCTTTTCTGGTCGTCGAACAAGCGTTTGTTTCAATTGCTGCGACCTACAAAGATGGCAAAAATGTAGCGAGTGAACTCGAGCGCGAAAGCTTTATTGCTCAACCAGCGTAATCTATTCAAAATCCACTAACTTCTTGCACCCTATAGGTTAATCCGTAGGGTGTTTTGTTATCAAATATCCTCTTTAGTCAATAAATCTGATTGAAATGGATTTTTTTTGGTCTTTCTGTTCACTTCGTATTGTCTTAAAAATTCCATACAGGTATAACTACCCATAGATACTATCCCCTCTCAATTGACATGGATGAAGATTATGTTTGAAAAAGTGTTAGCTGCTCCCGCCGATCCTATCCTCGGCCTTACTGAAGAGTTTAAAAAAGACTCTCGTGCAGAGAAAATCAACCTTGGCGTTGGCATCTACAAAAATGAAGATGGTCAAACACCAGTACTTAAAACAGTAAAGAAAGCAGAAGCTGCACTTCTTGAAAACGAAAAAACCAAATCTTACCTAACGATTGAAGGTACAGCTGAATACGGTCTAGCGGTTCAGAAACTTCTTTTCGGTTCAGACGCAGAGATCGTTGCATCTCAACGCGCTAAAACAGCACAAGCTCCAGGTGGTACAGGTGCACTTCGCGTAGCGGGTGAATTCATCAAGCGCCAACTGGGCGAAGTGAAAATCTGGATCAGTAACCCAACTTGGGCTAACCACAACGGCGTTTTCGCAGCTGCGGGGATCGAAACTGCTCAATACAGCTACTACAACGCTGAAACTAAAGACAAAGACTTCGCTGGCATGGTTGCTGACCTAGAGAAAGCTTCTGAAGGCGATATCGTTCTTCTTCACGGCTGCTGTCACAACCCAACAGGTATCGACCCAACAACTGAAGAGTGGGAAGTACTGGCTAAATTGGTTGCTGAGAAGAAACTGCTGCCTCTATTCGATTTTGCTTACCAAGGTTTTGCAAAAGGCGTTGAAGAAGATGCTGCTGGCCTACGTATTTTTGCTCAATACAACAAAGAGATCCTTGTTGCTAGCTCGTTCTCTAAGAACTTCGGCTTGTACAACGAGCGTGTTGGTGCATTCACTCTGGTTGCTGAATCAGCAGACGTAGCAACGACAGCATTCTCTCAAGTTAAGAGCATTATCCGCTCTATCTACTCTAACCCACCAGCCCACGGCAGTGCTGTCGTTACTCACATCCTTGGTGATGCTGATCTACGTGCTGAATGGGAAGCAGAAGTGGCAGAAATGCGTGACCGTATCCAAGAGATGCGTGAACTATTCGTAACGACACTGAAATCAGAAGGTGTTGATGCAGACTTCACATTCATCGAACGTCAAAACGGCATGTTCTCGTTCTCAGGTCTAAGCAAAGAACAAGTAACTCGCCTAAAAGACGAATTCGCAATCTACATTGTTGGTTCTGGCCGTATCAGTGTTGCTGGTATGACTAAGTCAAACATGGGTCCTCTATGTAAAGGTATCGCTGCGGTTCTTTAATCGAAAAGCGAAACCTGTATTTGCAGACCAATAGATGTGTAAAAGCCAGCAATTAAGCTGGCTTTTTTGTGTCTGTCTCTTTGTATATAAGAGCTATTAGTGCACTTAGCCTTTTCGTTACTGGCTAATACTCTAGGAAAAATTCCACTCCTAGCTCGTGAGTACGCTCGCTACGAATTTTACCTTCACCATCTCGATGTTGATATGACCCACCAATCGCAAACTTATTGGTCACTAGATAACGTAAACCTAAGTGATAGACCTCTTCATCAAACAGGTCACTTCGATTCACTTGCACACTCCCGTTAGCTATCCAACGTTTCGCAAAGCCATAGTTAAGCTCAGCTTTTACCCCTTGGATGAACTCAGTGTCTGAAGATTCAGTTCGGTTGGTGTCATTATCTTCAACCTTACCTTTAGTGATACCAAGCAGGTAGTAAGCCACTATATCTAAATCTGTCTTAATGCTGTAACGGTAACCAACACCTGGCATCAGCGTATCAATTCGAGTTGTGGTGTCATCAGGGTGAATAAAGCGTGCGCTGTAGTCTCCCAGCAACAACCAATCATCCGTCATCGCGTAACTGACGCCTAATCCATACGACGAGGCGTTATTATTACTGCCTGCATCTTCATTTAAACTGCCCGAATGCGCCGTGGCATAAATATGGTCGTAATCTAAAATATCCACCGCGTTAGTGTCCGCCCACAAACTTGGAGAAAACATAAAAACCGCAGATACAAAACTAAGCTTCCACTTCGACATTCCTATCATCCTTAAACTGTCACTCCATTAATTGAAAGGTTAGTCTATCCATAAGACTTTAAAAAGGTTTTAGCTCACAGATTGATTTGTGACGGCAAAATATTATCAAATGTTGTACCATGAAATCATACAAACCAATGGATGATCATTATGGATGCTGAGTTATTAGAGATTCAAAACTTTCTGGCACAATACCCCCCTTTCACAGAACTCCCTGAGGAGATGTTGGCGAAAGTGACCAGTAGCGTGGAAATTTCTTATTACCGCCAAGATACCCCTATCATTCACTTTGGTGATCAAATACATGACTTATACATCGTTCGAAGTGGCGAAGTCGAAGTCTATCGTCGTAAAGGCGAACTCTATAACCGCCTGGATGAAGGCCACTTGTTCGGTCAAATGGGCCTACTGACCAACAACAAGGTGCGTTTCCCAGTTAAAGCCACCGAAGATACCCTGCTTTACTGTATTCCTGAGCCTATCTTCCAAGAGCTCTACGACAACTACGACTCCTTTGCCGATTTCGTAGAAGTAGAAGATAACGCGCGACTGCGCCAAGCCAACTCAGACAGCAACGACGCTAACGACTTAACGACATCCAAGGTTAAAACGCTGCTGACCAGCGAAGCGCCGATGATCGAGAAGACTCGTACGATACAACAAGCCGCGACGATGATGGCCGAAGACAATGTCTCTTCCCTGCTGATCATTGATCCAGAAATCGTTGAAGATGATGAAGATGACTCAACACCCGTGATTGGCATCATCACCGACCGAGATTTATGTACTCGCGTTTTAGCTGAAGGGCTTGACCCATCGGATGAAGTCTCTAGCGTAATGACACCGGAGGTTATCTCTCTCGATCACAATGCTTACGTATACGAAGCTATGATGACCATGCTTCGCTATAACGTGCATCATTTACCAGTGCTTAAAGATAAGAAGCCGATTGGTATTATCGAAGCGACCGATATTGTTCGTTATGAGTCTCAAAACTCGCTGTTATTGGTAAGTAGTATCTTCCAGCAACAAAGTATCGAAGATCTGAAGGTGCTTTCCGAGCAAGTAAAAGACAGCTTTGTGCGCTTAGTTAACGAAGATGCCAACGCCCACATGGTGGGTACTGCAATGTCGGTAATTGGTCGTAGCTTTAAGCAGCGAATTATCGAACTGGGCGAAGAGAAATTGGGCAAGTCGCCTATTCCTTACTGTTTCCTCGCACTGGGCTCTATGGGGCGTGATGAGCAGCTGCTGGTTACCGACCAAGATAACGCAATCATTCTTGATGATACCTACGAAGAGAAAAAGCACGGTAAATACTTTGAGGAGCTGTCGACCTTTATTTGTGATGGCTTAGATCAGTGTGGCTATGTGTATTGTACTGGCGATATCATGGCGACTAACCCAACGTGGCGTATGACTCGTCGACAATGGGAAGAGTGCTTTGCCGATTGGATTGATGATCCAAACCCGAAAGCACTGTTAAATGCTTCAATCTTCTTCGACTTAGATGGCGTTTATGGTCGTCTGAAATGGGCCGAGCAATTGAACAGCTTTATTGTTCGACGCGCACGTAAGAACAATCGCTTCTTGGCGTGTCTTGCACGTAACGCACTCAACCGTACACCTCCGCTCGGCTTCTTCAAAGATTTCGTGATGGAGAAAGATGGCCGTCACAACAACTCTATCAACCTTAAGCGTCGTGGTACTGCGCCACTCGCCGATTTGATTCGTGTTCACTCGCTCGCGGTAGCGTCTCGCTCTAAGAACTCGTTCGAACGCTTAGATGACATTATTGACGCCGGTATTCTGCCAAAAGGCCGAGCTCAAGATTTGAAAGATGCGATGGAGTTTATCTCTCTGGTTCGTATTCGCCACCAAGCACACGATGTCGACAACAACATCGAGCCTGATAACAACATCGAGCCAGAGAACCTGTCTGACTTCGAACGACGTAACCTAAAGGATGCATTCCAAATATTAAGTAATGCGCAAAACTTCCTTAAGTTCCGTTATCAAGCCAGCAACAAGTTTAAGTAGGGCCTATGAACAAACTATTCAGATCACCTGCGGTCGATTGGCCATTTAAGTTTGCTCAGAAGCTAGAACGTGCGAAAGACGAGCGCTTAAAGCACTTTTATAGCCAGCCTCTTCCAGCGCCTGATACGCCACTTTCAGAAGTGATGTTCTTGGCTGTCGACTTTGAGACAACGGGATTAAACCCAAACAAAGACGGCATTATTACTATTGGTTTAGTGCCATTTACGCTCAATCGCATCTACTTGCGACAAGCCAAACACTGGACGCTGAGACCAAAACAGAAGCTCGAAGAAGAGTCTGTCGTGATTCATGGTATCACTCACAATGACATCATTGATGCGCCAGACCTTAGCGAAGTGTTGGGTGAGATCTTAGAATCAATGGCGGGACATATTCCGGTGGTTCACTATCGTCGTATCGAACGTGACTTTTTGGACAATGCATTGAAAGTGCGACTCGGTGAAGGCATTGAGTTCCCAGTCCTCGACACGCTGGAGATTGAATCTCAGATCCAGAACAAACTGGCCGGTGGCCTATGGAATAAGCTAAAAGGCAAAAAACCAGCATCAGTGAGGCTTGGTCAGAGCCGTCGTCGATACCACCTACCCGACTACACGCCGCATCATGCATTAACTGACGCGATTGCGACCGCTGAGCTTCTCCAAGCGCAGATTGCTCATCACTTTGACGCAGAGATGCCTTTGAAGAATTTCTGGCTCTAATTGAGTTTCGTAAGCTAAACATAAACACAAAGCCCATCAACTTTCCATTGGTGGGCTTTTTCATTTTTATCGTCTGTGTTTAAGCAACGGTTGGCCCGACTAAGCGCATTTCCCATAAGCGTTTAAACATATTATAACGTCACACCGCAGCAGTTCCGCTCTAATGGACGTCGAAAATCGTGATCGCTATTTGTCAGCGTGATTGGCATTATTACTTCCCAACCACAGACAACGTTTGGTAATAAAGACGCTTTTGCTGATACATATTCTCATCAGCGACTGAGAACAATTGCTCAACGTCTGTTGAATTACTAGAGGCTGCACCAATCGAGAATCTGACAGGAATAGAGATACCCGCTTTAGTCTCGATTGCCTGTTGCTCCTGAGCAATGTACAACTGCTCAGTTATCTTTGCGACATTGAGCGAACTCGACTCACCAGACGTTAAGGTAAGCACCGCAAATTCATCTCCACCCAAACGGTATAGATTACTGGCAGGTGTCAATTCGTGGCTGATTACGTCTACGCAGCGCTGTATCAGCTCATCCCCGATCTCATGCCCATGAACATCATTGGTCGTTTTCAAGCCATTGATATCAATAATGATCAAAGAAATCTGATTTTGATTGTCGTTAATGCTGCGTTTACTGAATTCGAGATCTTCATTAAAAGCTTTACGATTCAAACAGCCAGTCGGCATGTTAATCCGTGTAATATTTTCGAGCTCTAGCCAACCAGCTAACTGTTTTTGGTACATGTCAAAAATCAGAAGATCTTCTTCACTGAGGACATCAAATGAACTTGAACAAAAATACCCGATCGCCGTCCCCTGTGAGTCACAGAGTATCAGGTCAGCCTCGCCAGTCCGGTTAAAATGAAACTGAATCGAATGTTGAACAAGTAATGTCTTTAACTCTTGATCGACCATTTGAGGAATCAACCGATATTCAGCCGCGTGTCTTGATGATGCAAACTGAACGATCTTCAAAAGACGATGCTTCTGGGATTCTTCACGCGCGAGCGAATACGTTAACTTGCTGGTTTTCTCTTCAACTAAGTCCTCTAGCAGAACATTAAACCTTTCGAGTTTATCGTTACTTTCTGTAAGCTCACGGACTTGGTATTGTATGCGACCCCACAAGGTTTCCAATAAACGACTCAGCGTGACGAACTCTGTAAAACGATGTTCATCCACACTATGAGTCGGTGACTGGTTATGCGAATACGACGTAACAGATTCAGCCAACAGGTTTAACTGCCCTGAGAACCAGCGGCTTAGGAACAGAGCAAACACAATCGCGATGGCAAGCGTCGCCACCAATATTCTGACAAAGACCACCTGAGCTTGTTGCATCTCTAATAAACGCTCACTGTCGGAAATATGATGTTTGACGTTCAGTACCAATTTGTCGGTAAAGAATGTGCTGTCGATAGAGATAATGTTCGCACTTTGTTCAGAAGATTGAGCATCCGTTGAATCAATATAGTTAAACTCAACCGACTCATTTTGATAAAGGAAAGGCGTCACTTTAGTCTTAAGTCTGTCATACCCCATAAGAACCACAAGATAACCCTGCGGCGTGTATGTAGAACCTTCTATCAAACGATAAGGTAAAATCGGCGCGACAAAAGCGATACCTGCAGCGGCATTATCCGCCACTTCAGTTTCGGTAAACTCGGTGTGGAACAATTTCCCTTGCCCATAAACCGATTGAGGACGCTTCAAGCTTTCTAATAACTGGCTCTGCTCAAAATGGTACAAGCTGCCTTTGCTGTCATAAATGGGCTTCCAGTTTTGGTCCAGAATATAAGTCGCGGACACACTCTCCGCTAGCGCATTGAAGCTATCCATCTTGTCCCAAACAACACTCGAGAAAAAGATATTACCACCCGCTTTAATCAATGATCGGTCATGCGAATACCATTGAGTTAGGCTCGCCGTCAGCTTAATTTGCTCTTGTACGGTTTGACGAATACCGGTCGTAGAGTTGTCCAGCTTGGTTTCTTTTTGCTCTAAAGAACTTTGGTTTTGTTTATTGAGAATCAACTGTCCCGCTAGGTAAACAGGAAGCATTGAGCAAGCCAGCAACACCAAGCCCATGGTGTATTTTAATGATAGCTTCAATCTCTTACCCTCATATTCGCCGAGTAATATTGAACAAAATCATTGTAAAACTTATGCAGTTCACTCTTTGGCATCCCTGACTTGTAACGCTGATACGCCCGAGCCGATGCCTCCCAAACGATCGCCATCTTGTAGTCACTCGACATCATTTGCGATGCTTGAAACTCATCGTACATATTTGAAAGTGTCTGGTTACCTTCCTCAACACGGCGTTGATTAACCTCATAAAACGGCGAAACCATGGCACTCGAGTGAGCTAAATAGGTGAAACTGTTTGATTGCAGGTATTGAACGACTTCTTTCAAAGCCAATTTCTTATCTGGGTTTTGCATGCCTTTTTCCGTGACAGCAAAAACCTTTGCGCCACTAAATGAAGACATACTTTCACCACGATAGGTCGGCAACGAATTGATGTACAAATCTCGACCAAAGGCGGCATCGAGTTCGCTGAACGCCCAATCACCGTCAATCAAAAACTCGACTTCCCCATTGATGAACCTCTGCCTCGCGCAAATATCGCTGCACGATGATTCGATGACTTTTTTCTGCTGCAACATGTCGATGAAATCAAAGATAGCAACTAACCCTTCACCATTAACATTCTTCGACGATAATAAGTCTTCAGAAAAAAGCTGATAGAAAGCTAGATAGAAGTACATGTTTGGATTGGGAAAAAGCACGCTCACTTGATCGGACTGAGCAGAGCGTTCAATTAGGCTCTCCCATGTCACGACTTGCGCTTGAGGCTTGCTCGAATACAGAACGACTTGGTTTCCAATACCAACCGGTAACGCCTTAAGCTCACCGTTGATGACCACTGCATCAAGCGCTTTTTTCTCATAGCGTTGGGTATCGACCCAAGCATCAGGAAGCGTCGCTAAATCGATATATTCAGTTAGACCTAAGAAGTCAGAAGGAACCCAGATGGCGTCGGGAAAGGTATTGTCTCTAGGATCAGCAACAAGCAGTTCAGAACGAATACTGTTGACGTCAAACGAACGAATTTCTACACGATGATCAGTCATCGCTTCGATATGTTCTTTTACATAATCGGCCGTTTCATAATTAATACCAGCCCATATTTCAAGTGTGGACGAACAAGCAACGGCCGGAAATAGCATCGCAAATAGACTCAATAACCTCACACTTGGTTCCTTGTGGTAAAAATTAGACGTTGGATTTTAATCGCCCATCAATAAACCGGGCGATGCGGCTTATCGCTCACTGCTCATGATTAGAGACCTAGCTTTGGGCGACACGTTATATAGTAAAAAGTGCCTAAATAACAGTTGATACTCTCGCTTTAAGAGAAAGGTCTGCTCATTCTGATACATCCGTCATATCTCTGGATGACTGTTCTTACAATAAATCAACATACCATACCCTTTATTATTAACGACAAAAAAAATGCCGCAAAAGCGGCATCTATCTCGTTCGGTGCATTCGACACAATAAAAATCAAATAAGCAATTTATCAGTCAAAGCCCTATCATCGATTAAGCGTATTTCTCTTCGAAATCTTTCATGAAGCTAACCAGCGCTTGAACGCCTTCCAGAGACATTGCGTTGTAAAGTGAAGCTCTCATTCCACCTACTGCTCTATGGCCTTTCAGTGATTTCAGACCTGCAGCATCAGCCAATTCTAGGAACTTGCCATCTAACTCAGGTTTCGCCAGTTGGAACGGCACGTTCATTCTAGAACGGTTTGCAGTGTGAACATCGTTTTTGTAGAAAGCTGAGCTATCGATTGCATCGTAAAGCAGCGCTGCTTTCTCTTTGTTCACCAACTCCATCGCTTCAACGCCACCTTGAGCTTTCAGCCACTTGAACACAAGGCCTGATAGGTACCAAGCGTAGGTTGGTGGTGTGTTGAACATTGAGTCTTTTTCAGCAAGTACTTTGTAGTTCAGAATACTCGGCAACACGTCGTTTGCGAGTTCGAGTAGATCATCACGTACGATTGCAATGCAGATACCCGCAGGGCCGATATTCTTTTGCGCGCCCGCGTAGATAACACCGTACTGAGACACATCAATCTTACGAGACAGAATGTTAGATGACATATCCGCTACGATTGGCTTATCCGTTTGAGGAAGCTCGCTGATTTCAATACCATCGATGGTTTCATTCGGACAGAAATGTACATACGCAGCTTCCGGGTCAATTTTCCAATCTTTAGCTGGAACAACCGCTGCTTTACCATCAATTGACGTCTTCGCGTTGAATACATCGATTTCGCAATATTTGCTCGCTTCAGTCACTGCACTTTCTGCCCAGTAACCCGCATCAATGTAAGTCGCTTTCGTCGCATCACCTAAAAGGTTTAGAGGAACAGCAGCGAATTGAGCACGAGCGCCCCCCTGACAGAAAAGAACTTTGTAGTTGTCTGGGATGTTCAGAAGATCACGTAGGTCCTGTTCGGACTCGTCAGCAACTTGAATAAATTCCTTGCTGCGATGGCTGATTTCCATCACGGAAGTCCCTAAACCATTCCAATCAATAAAGTCCGCTTGCGCTTGTTTCATTACCGGTTTAGGCAGTGCAGCTGGGCCAGCACTGAAGTTGAATACGTTATCTAATGTAAGTTCCATGGGGATGATTGCTCCTGCTAAATAATAACTATGCAAGTAATACCATGTTTTACCCAACATAAAAACAACAAAAGAGGTCTTAAGACCTCTTTTGTTTTGTACCGTATAAAATGTTTAAGCTTAACCTGCTAAATCACCCTATCAGTATTCACGCCTGCTCTGTTTATTGAACAA
Source organism: Vibrio sp. 10N.286.51.B11 (assembly GCF_041469245.1). Classification (NCBI taxonomy): domain Bacteria; kingdom Pseudomonadati; phylum Pseudomonadota; class Gammaproteobacteria; order Vibrionales; family Vibrionaceae; genus Vibrio; species Vibrio sp. 10N.286.51.B11. Next base: position 452,454 of record NZ_JBFRKI010000007.1, read on the forward strand.
AAACCGGCATAAGTAGAGCGATTAATGGAATTTCTTGTCCATTTTCGAACACTAGGTTTCCATTTTCTAAGTCAGCGCTGATTTCATAACCACTGTCTGTTTCCTTGATCATTTCCATCACAAGCAATTCATCGATACCTTCACGGATGAATGGATACTCTTCAACAAGTTCATTTGAGAAGCTAGAGTGAACGTTGCCCGTTAATGCAGGCATGATCATCGAAGGGTTGCTGCTGATGTTTTCGGTCCCTTCCGGCACGCTCACCAACCACTTAGATTCGAACTGTCCCTTACCTAACTCTAACGACATGTTGTTCATTGAAAGGTCGAAACCTTTAGCAAACAGGATATCGATAAATGGAATGATCTCTGCAACGTCTTCTTGCGTCATCACAGGATTAGATTGGTAAATCTCAAAGATTTTCTCAAACGACTCGCTATCCAACTTCGACATTTCAAAATCGACGTTTAGGTTGTTCAACTGGCCTTCACTGGTCTCGATGTTTGCGATATCCAGCTTGAGGTTGCTGCGCAGACGCTTAGTTGCTTCATCTAGATGTGATTCAAAATCGTACTTAGAATTTTCAATGGTCATGAAAGGCTGCATTGCAGAATCTGAAACCAAGAAGCTATCGATAGTAAAATTCTGAGTACCTAACCAGTAGCCTTTCGCTTGTTGGCCTGAACCCACACCTTTCAGATTAGACAGCGTTACCTCTTCACCGGTTTCAAAATCAATTTGAACTGAAGGGATTGAAAGCTCGTAATCAACTTGGCCTAAAACAGTCGCATGGCCAGAAAGATTCGATTTAGTGATCGAGACCGAAGTCCCATTCTCATCAGAACCTTGGTGATTGAACTGGCTTAACTCAAAGTTAAAGTCAGTGTTGCCGTTTAGCTCAGTACTAGTGGTCAGAGTTAAAGGCAGAATATCGGTATTCTCAAACGTCGACAGTGCATTTAGACTCACCAAACCATGGCTAACCGCACTATTTATGACAAACTCACTCGGCAACCCATCAATCGCAAGTTGCTCTTTCAGGTTTTCATCCGTCACAGTTAAACGAGTGGTTATGTTGGAAGACAAGTAACCTCTATCGTATTCCACGATCTCAGCTTGAATGCTTGAATTGTTAAGCTTTGCAACGCCATCGGTAATCGCATTTTGTCCAATTTGCCCAACCGCTAGCGGCCAACAAAGTGCCAGTGAGATTGCTCCGCCAATTGCACCAATTTTTCTTAACTGTTCCATGAGTTCTCTTTCTACACGTGTCTGTTTTTTTTAGTCTAACCCATCAGTAGCAAACAAGAAACATTGAGTTAAATCAGTCTATTGCTCGATACTTCGATTGCCTCAATAAATTAACGGCTAGCTCTCATCCTTATTCGGCGGTTCTTGCTAGGCTAAAGACGTCGCTACTATTAAGGTTGAGCTGTGAATCAATACGCTGTTATCTGTTTGGACAATAATCCGGTTAGCATTGAAAGAATACGTTCGGAGCTGGCTCCGTTGGCTTCTGTATTCGATATTTATACTGCCGAGAACATAGAAGACGCACATCACGCATTAGAAGATATTCATGATCACAACCAAACCGTTGCCTTGGTGATCACTCATCATCATTCTGAATTTAATGGCGTGCAATTCCTGATTGAACTTCAACAGCTGCCCCATAGTAATACCGCAAGAACGATATTAGTCAGCGCTTCGTCAGACATTCAATCCATTTTAACCGCTGTGAATGAAGGTAGGCTCAACCACTGTTTAACCAAACCGGTTCAAGATCAGGTTCTGTTCAAATCAGCGCAAAAAGAGCTGACCTCTTTTGTTATCCAATACGACTCAGAAAACCTGCTCTCTTACAGCGATGCATTGGATCAACAACGCTTACTCAGAGCGCACATTGAGCAAAAGATTCACTCTTTCCAATCGGGTTTCATTCACGACTACCACCAGCTTTCTGATAATGCCCTTGCAGAACGTGTCGTCAGTGCCTTACAAGATGTGTTTTCAAAAGATGACAAAACTAAGGCCATTCGTGACTATTCCCCCGAGCATCTACTCACTGTGGAAGGCGAAGACAATCGCTTTTTATGGCTGATCATTGAGGGTGAAGCAGCTCTTTATAAGAAAGATGAACTTGGGCAACAGCGGGAAGTGGTACGTCACTCCAAAGGGAACATTGTTGGCGGGATGTCATTTGTAACAGGCGAGCCTTCGTTTTCTACGGCGATCACCCTAACGCAGACTCGCGTTATCAAACTGGATAAAGATAGCTTTGCTCAGGTGATGCATTCAAACAATACCCTGCTGCCTTTATTTACCAATCTATTGCTCCGTCATTTTAATCGACGTTTGCAACGCAGCATCACCAATAAGATCAAACTGCAGCAGACACTAGAATCATTAGAGTCTGCACATCAACAACTGATCGAGAAAGAGAAAATGGCGATGCTCGGGCAGCTAGTCGCGGGAGTCGCACATGAGCTGAATAACCCGATTGCTGCCATATTAAGAAGCATCGAAACTCTGTCAGACCATCTCGACCAAATATTGGCAAACCTATCCGTTCCAGAGTCCAATAAAGGGACTGACGTACTGGCACATTCAAAGTTAGCTAAGCCACTATCAACAGCCCAAGAAAGACAGCTCGTAAAGCATCTTACGTCGACGATTAATGACCGTGCTTTAGCAAAAAAAGCCGTGAGACTAAACCTAAGCCAAGACTCTACGGTTCTAAACACATTAAAGGCGTCCCCTGTCGCAGGCAAAGAGCTGCTCAATGACTTAGAGCATTACCATTATGTTGGAAACTCTATCCGCTCAATTCAAGTGTGCAGCAAGCGTATTGCCGATATGGTCAAAAGCTTAAAAAGCTATGCTAGAGAAGATGAAGAAGTTCGCCACTACACAGATATCCACGAAGGGCTTGAAGATACCTTAGTGATCTTCGAAAACAGGCTTAAACACCACCAACTCGAAAAGCATTACGATACCGACTTACCGCCTTTATTGTGCCAGTCGCTCTCGCTGCAACAAGTGTGGACCAACCTTATCTCCAATGCGCTCGATGCCCTATCTGAACGAGGAAAAGTGACCATCACCACTTCTCAACAGACAAAAGGCGACGACGCGTTTCTTGTGGTGCAAATCTCCGATACTGGCCACGGCATTGCCAAAGAAGACATCAACACCATTTTCAACCCAAATTTCACGACTAAAAAAGAAGGCAACTTTGGTTTAGGGATTGGGTTATCCATTTCTCAACAAATCGTTTCGGCTCATCAAGGGTTTATTTTGGTGGAGTCAGAGGTAGGCAGCCATACAAACATGCAAGTGTGGCTTCCATTCAAACAAGAAGGAGCACCTCATGAATAAGTACCTAATTTTATGTGTCGATGATGAACCTGAAGTTCTCAATAGTGTCCTTCAGGACTTGGCGATATTTGAAGAGAACTTTCTGGTTGAAGGTGCAGAGTCGGTCGGTGAAGCCAAGCAAGTAATCAAAGAAATGGGACAAGATGGTATTAAGCTCGCGTTAATCTTGTGCGACCACATCATGCCAGAAAAGACCGGCATCGATTTTCTGATCGAACTCAATCAACACGACGCTACTAAACCAACACGTAAGCTGCTGCTCACAGGGCAAGCAGGGCTGGAAGATACCGTCACGGCCATTAACAACGCTGCACTTGATTTCTATATTTCAAAACCTTGGCAAGGCGATCAACTGAGAGACACGATTACTCAACAATTGACTGACTATGTCATTGCCAACGACAAGCAATTGCTAAACTGGACTTCCATCTTAGATACCGAGCGCATACTGACTTCAATGGCGGATAAACGCACCAGTTTTGGTGAATAGCACTGATTGGTTAATGGATACTGAGAATAGCGTCATCCGATATAAAAACCTTCCAAATGTATACAAATTTTGGATAATTCGCTCGTCTATTTTTCTCATTCGCCATAAACATGAGATCTCCGTTACATACTGATCCTTAATTTGCTTGTTTTTTAACTAAATGAGTAAGGTTTTACATTTTAAAGGATTACTTTTCCGTGAGTTAGATTAAACTGTCTCAATGTTTATGGTTTGCCGATTTGTCTCAAACCAAAGGAATTAACACTAATATAGGTTTACGGTCGTTATGCGCAAAATTCTACTTACTACCGCTATGCTATTGGCTTCTGGTCAAGCACTAGCTGTTGATGAACAACCACAGGTAATGAGCAACTTTAACTATGATTACTTTGAAGCACGTATCGGTGCTAGCCCAGTAACATTTGGTGGTGCGTTCAGTAAGTCCATTCACCCGAACGCTCACGCTATAGCACGTATCGATTCAGAATTTGAAAGCGATTACGACTCAGCTGTAGGTCTTGGTTTCCACGCTCCATTAAACAACTGGGCAGACCTAACAGGTGAAATGCTAGCTCGTATCGTTCAACCTGAGAACTCAAGCTCTACTGATATCGGTATGGAAATCAACATTGGTGTTCGCCAATGGCTTGGTCCACAACTAGAAGTTGGTGGTAAAGGTGGTTACGTTTCTATCGATGACAACGATGATTGGACAGGTTCTGTTTACGCGCGTTTCCACTCTACAGAGCTTTTCTCTCTAGGCGCTGAAGCTCGTATTAACGACTTCTACGGTGACCAACTTATGTTCACTGCTCGCTTCAAGTACTAATACTTAAAGCCAAGCTAGCTCTTAACGAGCACTTAGCCTTTTGATACTTAGTCTTTTAAGAAATCCGACTAAGACAGAAACAAAAAAACCGAGGACATTCCTCGGTTTTTTTTATTGACAGTAATCTTAAGCATATAAGGCAAACTTCTTTAGTGGCAGCTCTTCAGTAATTGCTGCTTGCGTGGCTCTTGTAATAGTTTCCAGTGAATACCATCAATTGCACCCGCAAATTTCCAAAGTAGTTTTAGGTCAACATCGTTTCCGTACGCTTCGCGAACCTTATTAAACACTTCAGGCGCGCCCAACTGCATAAACATTGAAACATCATCCACACCCGCCTTTTTAACCATGCGCTCTAACGTAAGCTGCATGTTTGGTAGATCTCTTAATCTACGGCTAGCTGATGACTTCTTGAAGCTACGCTGCTGAATTGAATTATCGATTGAAGTACGAATAATACTATCCAATTCAGGATGTTCACAGGTAAACAGATCCGTAATGTCGTAATAGTTTACGGTTGCTGTTGTCTGCTTCTTTACATGACGATACTTTTCACAATCAAGATCGGTCAGTTTTTTATCTAATGATTTTCCACCTCTAATGAATAAACAACCTTCACTCAATAAAGCGAACATAGCGTCATTTTGAAAGAGGCCAATACCTCCGAACATAGAACGTTTTTGATGTTCACCAAATTGATTCACGTAATTAATAAATGCTGTCTCGGTCATATCCGTTGATCCTTAATCAAATTACCCCGATTAGGTTGATCACCAGACAAGCAGCTTGTTATGCGAAAATTTTAAATCTATTTTGTTATTCTATAGGTGAATATTATGGTTTCGTTTTTCACCTTTAAATAAATCATACTTCGAAAAGAAAAATAAGTCTGGACTTAGTTCACATCAATCAATTGAGTATTCCGGTTTTTCATGATTGACTTCACAGTAAACTATCAAACCATGCTTGAATTTGGACACCTAGTGATACACCGGTTCAAATTATTAAAGGTTATGTAGACGGGTGAGTATTGCCTCGCAGCATCGTGGCTTGTAAAATGGCAGGACAGACCTGTTTTTACTTTTTATATGAATCATTTATCGTTTTTCTGGCTACCTCAAAATAAGACTCTTCTCTTAAAGGGTCTAGAATCAGAGTTTGCCCAACTTGTTGGACATTCTATCTCAGCGGGAAAAATAACACTTCCTCCTATCCCTAACGTTGTACTGAAGATTCAATCGCTTTGTACCCTTGAATCAACTGGGATTGCTGACGTTGCCGAATGCTTACTCGAAGACCCAGGCCTCGCGGCTATTGTCATTCGTGTGGCTAACTCTGTCGTCTTTAACCGACGTAATATTACTTGTGTTGATATTATGACGGCGGTGTCGCGCCTTGGCATATTAAGAGTACGTGACATCGTGACGGCTCAGGCTATTGAGCAACTCAAACACTCAGTCAACCTCAGTAAAGAATGTAATAAGGTATTGGTTCAGAGCGCTTCTGTATCAAAAGAGCTGGGCGCTACTATGGTGCTTGTTACCAACAGCTTCAAAGAGCTCTCCCCTACTGAATACCGTTACCTTGAGCATGAAAAATCGCTGCTTGTTGGATTACTGGCTGATATTGGTTTGTTCTGTTTGGTTAGCGAATACCACCTCTACCTCGAAAATGGCAATTACCTAGATCACGACATCGCTCTACAAATCTTCCAAGGCCAATGTTCTGCTACCAGTAAATTGGTGCTTAACCGTTGGGGCTTCGACAGCGACTTTATTGATGTGTGCAGCAATACCATCAATAACCACGAACAGCGTGAAGTCTCTTACTTAGATATCGCTCGAATCGCTAACCACCTGCTGATGTTCAGAAACAAGGATGAGAACATCGATGATCACGAAGTTGAACTTAACGTGACAGGTGCAGAGGTGCTTTATAAATTAAGCAACTTGAGCAAGCATGATTTTAATGCAAAGCTAAGCGACGTGATCAATACTAGCGGCTTCTAAGTCACTGTTAAATTACAAGTAAGTGTAATATGAAGTAAATGCAATGGGGAAAGCATGTTTACAGGGATGATCTTTATATTTGCGCCACTCGTCGTGGGGTATCTTTTTGCAATTTCGAACGCTCAGACATTAGAATTTATCAACCGCTCAACATCGCGGTTGATCTACGTGATTCTGGCGTTAATGGGACTAAGCTTAGCCGCCCTCGATAACCTAGGCAGTAACCTGCAGACAATCCTTCTATATACCGTCACTTTCTTTGTCTGCTTAAGCGTATGTAACCTAATGGCACTGCCCGCTATTGATAAGTTATTGCCACTCAAAACCGACAGTAGCAAGAAGAAGCTTCCCCTCTCTTCTATGGCGATGGAATCTGCAAAACTCATCTTAGTGGTAGGTTCAGGGCTAATCGCTGGCTTAGTGCTGCCTATTGGCCTTGATTGGGTTGATACCGCAAGCGAATGGATTCTGTTTGTTCTTCTATTCTTTATCGGCATTCAGCTGCGTAATAGCGGACTCACACTTCGTCAGATCTTACTCAACAAGCACGGTATGGTTATCGCAATCACCATTATCATCACCTCAATGTTAGGTGGTGTAATCGCGGCTTACATCCTAGATATCCCTCTGTTCAAAGCCTTGGCAATGTCTTCTGGATTTGGTTGGTACTCTCTGGCTGGTATCTTAATGGGTGACGCCTTTGGTCCTGTCTATGGTGGCGCTTCTTTCATGCTTGAGCTGTTAAGAGAGTTAGTTGCCTTGGTACTGATTCCAGTGCTAATTCGCAGCTACCCATGCACTTCCATTGGTTATGCTGGTGCGACTGCGATGGACTTCACCTTACCGGTCATTCAAACAACAGGCGGCGTTAGATGTGTGCCTATCGCTATCGTCAGTGGCTTTATCCTCAGTTTGCTTGTTCCGATATTGATGTTGTTCTTTGTATCTCTTGCTAACTAGATCGCAGGAATAGCGTTTGTTTTAGATTAGAATGCAACTCGAATACCAATGCCCAGACACCGATACAGTTACCGAAATAAAAAGACACTAAGTGTCATTGCTCAACAAATAACGATCACGGTAACCTGTAACGACAAAGTTATAAAAAGAATAAACTTACAAAAGGAACCACTATGAAACGCCTTTGCGTCGCATTACTGCTAGCTTCAACTTCTACTTTCTCTTTTGCAGCAGATTCAATGTCTGAGACAAACCAGTGCCAAGCAAAAAAATATGATGCGTACATCGACGCTTCTTTGAATTGGTATGCCGACCTTGCTGCATTAACCTCTGAGCAATATCCAGAGCTAACAGAAGTGAGTGAGTGGTTCCTAGAAGGTCGTAAGCACCACTTTGAGCTGAATCGTGCTGCGGTTAACTACTACCTTGTGAACGATTCAAGCAAAGTGGCAACAGAGCAGCCTGTAGAAGGCTGGTTGCAACTTGAGCAACACGACATTAAAACGCTATCAACACGTGATGATGAGCTTGGTAAAATCGCGAAAACAACGTTCGATGACCGCCAATCAACGCCTCACGCTCAAAACTACGAACTACGTTCTGCCTTTGCAGAGCTGCTTAGTCACCCTAAGCAAATCGACTCAGCGCTACAGCGTTACAACCAGTCGATCAGTAAACTTGAAGCGATTAAGTGTAAATAACCCCGCATTTAATATGCTTTTTTGAGAAGTTGGATTTCATAATTAAGACGGGACATTGTTCCCGTTTTCGTTTAGATTGTCCCGCTCGCGTCAATATTAGAAAAATAACTCGCTTGCTATGGTTACGGAACAAAAAACAGCAGATGTTAGCTTCGACAGTCTTCTACGTATCTTCACGGTACCTGAAGGCCCAGATTCAACACTCACTCAAATTGAAGACAAACTTTCACGAAACCTGAATCAATTCTTACGTGAACATATTGTGGCTGAAGAAAAGCCGTTGCGTGAAATTGAGAAAGATTTTTCAAATGCTCATATCCCAGAGCAGCCTGAGTTTGTTTCTGAACATACTGAGCATCTCCTCGATTCTCTTGTGTCTCATTCGGTTCACACGTCTTCGCCAAGTTTTATTGGCCACATGACCTCTGCGTTGCCGTACTTCCTGATGCCGCTTTCAAAAATCATGATTGCGTTGAATCAGAATCTAGTAAAAATCGAGACCTCAAAAGCGTTCACTCCCCTAGAACGTCAAGTTCTGGGCATGTTACATCGCCTGATTTATCAAGATAGTGACCAGTTTTATTCTCGTTGGATGCACAGCGCAAACCACTCTTTAGGTGCGTTTTGTTCTGGCGGTACCATCGCGAACATTACAGCGCTCTGGGTTGCACGTAACAACGCACTAAAAGCGCAAGGTTCGTTCAAAGGTGTAGAAAAAGAAGGCCTGTTTAAAGCCATGAAGCACTACGACTACGAAGGCCTTGCCATCTTAGTCTCTGAACGTGGCCACTACTCTCTGAAAAAAGCCGCGGATGTCCTTGGTATTGGTCAAGAAGGTCTAGTGTCTGTTAAAACAGATAACGACAACCGTATTTGTACTGATGATTTAAGACTCAAGATCGAGCAGCTCAAGCAGAACAAGATCAAACCTTTCGCCGTCATTGGTGTGGCTGGTACAACCGAAACCGGTAATATCGACCCGCTAAGAGACATTGCTGAGGTGTGTGCCGAATCCGATTGTCATTTCCACGTTGATGCAGCTTGGGGCGGTGCGACTCTGATGTCTAACAATCATCGTCACCTACTTGATGGTATTGAACTGGCGGATTCAGTCACGATTGATGCGCATAAACAGCTTTATATCCCTATGGGTGCGGGTATGGTTCTGTTTAAGAAGCCAGATGCGATGACTGCGATTGAACATCATGCTCAATACATTCTTCGTAAAGGCTCAAAAGATTTAGGCAGCCATACGTTAGAAGGTTCTCGTTCAGGTATGGCAATGCTGGTTTACGCCGCAATGCACATCATTAGCCGCCCAGGTTATGAACTGCTGATCGACCAAAGCATCAACAAAGCGCGCTACTTTGCCGACCTAATTAAAGATCAGAGCGACTTCGAGCTGGTTTCAGAACCTGAGCTTTGCCTACTGACTTATCGCTATGTCCCTGAGTCAGTCAAAGCGGCACTGCTTAAAGCTGAGCCTGAACATCGTGTCGAACTGAATGAGTTGCTCAATGAGCTGACTAAGTTTATTCAGAAGAAGCAGCGTGAAACAGGTAAGTCTTTCGTGTCACGTACACGCTTAAACCCTGAAGCATGGGTACATCAGCCAATCATCGTTTTCCGCGTGGTATTAGCAAACCCACTAACAGGCAATGACATTCTTTCGTCAGTGCTTGAAGAACAGCGTGAGATCTCTAAACTAGCACCAAACTTGATGGGCAAAATCAACAAACTGGTTACGCAAATCAACGCATAGTCATTCAATTTTAGTTGCATCAAATTGAAAATTTCTTTCTTTTTGATGTAACTAAGCTGTCAGTTCATACCCATTTTGCATTCTTTTTGCTCAAACTCTCTTCCAATTCTGTAGTTTTCTAAAATTTTGTTGAGGTTTGTCATATTCTTAAGCATTCATGCCCTGTTTTTGTATTAGTAAATAGTATGTTGGGTTTATACTGACTCTATGGTGCTAGTTAGCTTGATATCTATTTGACGCAGCAGTATTTACGAAACCGAATATACATCGGCTTTGTGTTTACTGATATTTGCTTCAGCCATACCCCCTGGTAAAAGATATTAACTAGCAAGTTGTTCTCTATACCCTTGTGAACACTATGAATACATTAGAAAAAATACAAAAAAACCTGGAAAATTTCAGCAAGTCTGAGCGCAAGGTAGCCGAAGTAATTATGGCTTCCCCTCAAACTGCAATTCATTCTAGCATTGCTACCTTAGCTAAAATGGCTGACGTGAGTGAGCCTACAGTTAACCGCTTCTGTCGTCGATTAGACACAAAGGGCTTCCCTGACTTCAAACTTCACCTAGCTCAAAGCTTGGCAAACGGTACACCTTACGTGAACCGTAATGTTGAAGAAGATGATGGTCCAGATGCTTATACGCATAAGATTTTCGAATCAACTATGGCTTGTCTAGACGTTGCTAAAAACAGTCTAGACGCGATGCAAGTAAACCGTGCTGTTGACTTGCTGACTCAAGCAAAACGCATTTCGTTCTTCGGATTGGGTGCCTCTTCTGCTGTCGCCAAAGATGCTCAAAACAAGTTTATTCGTTTTAATATCCCAATCACATGTTTCGAAGACATCGTGATGCAACGAATGAGCTGCATTAACTGCAGTGATAACGACGTTATTGTTCTTATCTCTCATACTGGCCGCACTAAAAGCCAAGTTGAGATTGCAAACTTAGCGCGTGAAAACGGTGCGACAGTTATTGCTATCACAGCAAAAGATTCTCCACTGGATAAAGCGAGCTCGTTGTCTATTTCTCTGGATGTTCCAGAAGACACTGACGTTTACATGCCAATGGCAAGTCGCGTTGTTCAGATGACGGTTATCGATGTGCTAGCGACAGGCTTTACGCTACGTCGTGGTTCTGGTTTCAGAGAGAACCTAAAGCGCGTCAAAGAGTCACTTCGTGATTCACGTTACGAGAAGTACTCTCAGTTCTAATCTGCTTAGTCATGAACTGAAAACAGATGACCAGAGAACAAGTTGAATTAAAAAAACGGAGCCTAGAGCTCCGTTTTTATTTGTCTGTATAAAATGACTTATACAACGAACAAGTTTAAGACCGTTAGATAGTCCAACTATTGCCCTTCTCAACCACGCTGTTTTCGGACGCATAAGAATTGATAATGGTAAAGCTCGACTCGACAGCTGGCTCTTGCCCAATTTGATTCATTGAAGCTCCCTCATGATGCCCTTCTCTACAACTGCACTTCTCGCATACTTGCTTCAAAATATGCACGAGCCTCTCTTGGTTAAGCGGCAAAGGGTTTCCTTTAATCGCCACTGATTTGAGCGCGTCGGCAGACACCTCATCAAACTGGGCTTCACAGACACCAAATTCCAACAAGTTGGGTAACTTAAGCGTATCAAGCACTTCCGATAACCAAGAAATTGCCTCCTCTTCTATTGCTTCTACGTTACCTGTTACTATCTGAGCGATTCGCTGATAACGCGCTAGGATGTCGCTTCTTTGCTGCTCTTTTGCAACGGCTATGTTCTCCAACATCACAAACGGCGCTAAACGCGCGGTAATCACACTATGAGGCGCAGAAATCTTACCTCCTAGTGCGGAGGCTAAACCATGGGCTGCGCCAAGCTTGGCATTAGTTATCGCCATACCACCGAGCATAGAAGCGAAAGCAAGATCAGAACGCGCTTGAGGCTCATCATAAACACACGCTTTAACCACAGAACCACTCAACTTACGCAGCCCTTCTTCACAAATCATATCGGTTAACGGATTCGGTTCACCACACACGTAGGCTTCCATTAGATGAGTAAAGGCATCCATCGCACCTCGCCCAGATAGATATAGATTGGTTCCATGAGTTAGGGTTGGGTCGACAATCGCAACGTCGGCCAGCATGTCTGGGCTTCTCAGGCTGATTTTCACTTGGTCTTGGCCTGATTTCAGCACCGCGTTTTTAGTGACCTCGGCGCCGGTACTCGCTGTGGTTGGAATTGCGATAAACGGAAGTGGTTTGGTTTTAAGAGGAACATTACGCCCGACCACTTCAACATAGTCATATAAATTGCCTTGATTAGGTAAAACCGCAGCCAACGCTTTGCCCATATCGATGGCGCTACCGCCCCCCATGGCGACAACCATATCTGGCTTAAATCGACGAGCAGAAATAGCCGCCTCTTCAACCATTTTGATATTAGGTTCACCGGAAACGGCAATGTGCTGATAACGCATACTCTGCGCATCAAGATAGTCAGTAACAATTGAAGTGCGCTCTAATGTATTGCCTGTAACCAATAGCACGCTGTAGCCATATTGATTAAAGAGAGACAATGAAGCGGAAAGTGCTCCATCACCAAAGATGATCTTTGTAGATGTCATAAATTGAAACATGGTGCCTCCTGCGCCTATGACCGAACAAAACTGCGAACTCTTGGTTATTGGAATTTAGCCTTTATATAGTGCATCAGTATTAAGATGCCTCGTTCTGTATGCGCTTTTTTTGACGAGGTGCAACTTGTCGCATTAAAGATGGATTAATGTCGTATTCTTAGGGGTAATTCACACTCTTAAATTAAGGGTAATCAATCTGAATACCCATCAGAAATCAGCATGGATCCTTTTTGTGACCATTATTTGCTCTGATAGACAAAACCTATTGTATTAAGAGGTAATTCCATCTTTATTTCCCCATGGCATTGAGGCATAGTTGGTTTTATGAAATTTTGAGTGGCATTCACTAAAGAATAGTTAACATAATCGAGTTAACGAGCCTCATCCCGTATTTAGGAGAAATTAAATGTTTGTAGTTATTTTTGGTCGCCCTGCTTGCCCATTCTGTGTTCGTGCAAAAGAGCATGCTGAAACTCTTAAAGCTAAACGCGATGACTTCAACTACCGTTACGTTGACATCCACGCTGAAGGTATCAGCAAAGCTGATCTAGAGAAGACTGTTGGTAAACCTGTCGATACAGTTCCACAAATCTTCATCGACCAAGACCACATCGGCGGCTGCACAGAATTTGAAGCATACGCAAAAGAAAACCTAGGTCTTTTCGACTAAGCTAGGATTTCTCAAACGAGAATCAGGGCTAAAGCCTTAAACAGCTGACCCATTTAGGCGTTAGACTGTACGATTTATAGAAAGCCCGCTCACTGTAGCGGGCTTTTTTATGACCAGTTTTCATACGGAATAAGAATAAGGTCAAAATCAAGTAAATTAACAAAATATTGCTTATAATTTATTTATATTTAGATACAATTCACCTCTCAAACTTACCCTGTGTTCCACGCCAATTATTGAGCGACCACCGTGAATATCGACGTTGTTTTTCTGTTAGAACAAAACCCCATTCTCCTCATCTTTGTTGTTTTATCGATTGGATTAGCCATTGGTAAAATTCGTTTCGGTAGCCTCCAACTTGGTAATTCAATCGGTGTTTTGATTACTTCCCTTATCATGGGACATCTTGGCTTTTCTTTTAACGCAGATGCGCTCACCATTGGTTTCATGCTGTTCATCTACTGTGTTGGCATTGAAGCTGGACCAAACTTCTTCGGTATCTTCTTTAGAGACGGTAAGCACTACCTCATTCTGAGCCTTGTGGTACTTTCTACCGCAATTGCCCTAACCTATTTCAGTAGTCATTACCTTGGCCTAGGCTTTGGTTTATCTGCAGGCATGATGGCAGGTGCCTTAACAGCAACGCCGATATTGGTAGGTGCTCAAGATGCTCTGAATTCTGGGCTTGCAGAATTACCAAGAAACATGGACTTGAGCCTGATTATCGAAAACCTTTCAGTCGGTTACGCGATGGCTTACTTGGTTGGCTTAATCAGTATGATTATGTTTGCTCGCTTGATTCCAAAACTTCAAAAAGTGAACCTACACGACTCGGCAGAGCAAATCGCCCAAGAACGTGGGTTAGGCGCTTCAGGTCAGCGTAAGGTTTACTTGCCCATTATTCGTGCTTATCGAGTGGGACCAGAGCTCATCTCTTGGACTGACGGTAAGAATCTGCGTGAACTGGGCATCTATCGCCAAACAGGCTGTTACATCGAGCGTATTCGACGTAATGGTATTCTTGCCCATCCAGATGGTGATGCAATTCTGCAAGAAGGCGATGAGATCGCATTGGTTGGTTTCCCAGATAGCCACGCTCGTCTAGACCCAAGCTTCCGTAACGGTAAAGAAGTTTTCGACCGTAACCTTCTCGATCTGCGTATCGTGGAAGAAGAGATCGTCGTTAAGAGTGACAGTATCGCAGGTAAGCGCCTATCAGACTTAAACCTGTCTGAATACGGCTGTTTCCTTAACCGCGTAGTACGTGCTCAGATTGAAATGCCGATGGACTTAAACATCGTGCTTTCTAAAGGTGACGTCCTACAGGTGAGTGGTGAAAAGAGTCGAGTGCACGGCCTAGCTGAGAAAATTGGTTTCATCTCAATCCACAGCCAAATGGCGGATTTGATGGCCTTCTGTAGCTTCTTCATTTTGGGTATTTTGTTTGGTTTGATCACCATGACATTCGGTCAGGTATCGTTTGGGCTAGGTAACGCGGTTGGCCTGCTTCTATCGGGCATCATGCTTGGTTTCCTACGAGCGAACCACCCTACTTTCGGTTATGTGCCTCAAGGTGCTCTGAACATGGTCAAAGACCTCGGTTTGATGTTCTTTATGGTCGGTATCGGCTTGAGCGCCGGTGGTAAGATATTTGAGCACTTAACCCAAGTTGGCCCACAGGTAATAGGTATTGCCCTAGTAGTGAGTGTGCTGCCAGTATTCTTCGCTTACTTGGTTGGCGCTTACGTATTGAAGATGAACCGAGCTTTGTTGTTCGGTGCAATCATTGGCGCGCGAACTTGCGCTCCAGCGATGGACATCGTAAATGACCACGCTCGCTCAACGATTCCGGCTCTGGGTTATGCGGGTACTTATGCGATAGCCAATATATTGATGACCTTAGCAGGTACTTTCATCATCATAATTAGCTAGCATCTGCTGCATTAAAAGCAGCCAAGCTTAGATATTTCGAATGCACTAATTCACTTTGGGTTAGTGCATTTTTTATAACCTGTTTTAAGCGGTTCAAGCCTTCTTCCCCACTCCTGCTCTTAACTCTCTTCATCCCTTATTTCTACTCTTGTCCCCCTTCGAATCGCGGTAGCCGTATCCGCTCTTAAATCTCTTCGCATCCCGCCACTCGAATCCCATATCTGCTCTTAATCTCTTGAACCAAATAGCAGACAAAAAAATAGGCGCTCAATGAGCGCCTATTTCGTTTAGATTCGATAACTTGAATTAGATGTCAGCTACATCAAATTCAACAGCTGGGTTAACGTCAGCTTCGTAATCAACACCTTCAACACCGAAACCAAATAGCTTCAAGAACTCTTCTTTGTACTCTACGTAGTCAGTCAGTTCTTTTAGGTTCTCAGTTGTGATTTGAGGCCATAGGTTACGACAGTGATCTTGAATGTCTTCGCGAAGCTCAAGGTCATCTAGACGTAGACGGTTCACTTCATCCACTTCTGGCGCGCTGCCGTCTTCTTTGTATAGACGTTGGCTGAACATACGGAAGATCTGTTCCATACAACCTTCGTGAATACCTTCTTCACGCATCTTCTTGAACACCATAGCGATGTAAAGAGGCATTACAGGGATTGCAGAACTTGCTTGAGTCACTACAGACTTAAGAACAGCAACGTTTGCAGTACCGCCAGTTTGGCCTAGCTTCTCGTTCAGCGCTGTCGCTGCACGGTCTAGATCCATCTTAGCTTTACCTAGTGCGCCATCCCAGTAGATTGGCCACGTTAGTTCAGTACCGATGTAGCTGTAAGCAACCGTCTTACAACCGTCCGCTAGAACACCAGCTTCAGAAAGAGCATTGATCCAAAGTTCCCAATCTTCACCGCCCATTACAGTAACAGTGTCTTTGATCTCTTCTTCAGTTGCAGGCTCTACGCTTGCTTCGATGATTGTGTCTTTGTTCGTATCAACCGCAGTTGACGTGTACGTTTCACCGATAGGCTTTAGAGATGAACGAATTACTTCGCCAGTCTCTGGCATTTTACGCACTGGAGACGCCAGTGAGTATACAACCATATCGATTTGGCCTAGATCTTCTTTGATCAGGTCAATTGTTTTCTGTTTCGCCTCGTTAGAGAAAGCATCGCCGTTCAGGCTTTTTGAATATAGGCCTTCTTCTTTAGCAAACTTGTCGAACGCTGCTGAGTTGTAGAAACCAGCTGTGCCAGGCTTTTTCTCAGTACCGGCTTTCTCAAAGAAAACACCGATAGTTGAAGCGCCGCCACCAAATGCAGCCGCAATACGTGAAGACAAGCCGTAGCCACTTGAAGAGCCAACAACTAGTACACGTTTAGGTGCGTTTGCGATTGGGCCTTGAGCTTTTGTGTAAGCAATTTGTTCTTTTACATTAGCTTCACAACCGACTGGATGTGTTGTAGTACAGATGAATCCGCGAATTCGAGGTTTGATGATCATATTCAACTTCCTTAAAAAATCAGGTTAAGGATAAAAGTTTCGTACGCAAATGGCATCTAATTTCTGTAAAAATGTGGCGAAAATGCAAGTGGTTGGAGCACTCAGTGAATATTTGCTGACTAAGTCACCATTTGTTAACGCCTCTATTGCAACTTCTACGACAAAAACAAAAAAAGGCACCTAATAAGGTGCCTTTTGTCATTTCTTTATCTAAGCAACGCTATTTAGCTTAGGTTTTAACTCTTTTCGCGTCAAAGTTTCACTGTAATCATGACTGAAGTGGTCAACTTGAATCGCTGCGTAGCGAAGTTTGTCTGCTGCAATGATTTGGTCAACTTCGTCTTGAGTAAGAACATCTGCCGCCAGTGCTTGAGCAAGTTTATCTTGCAATAGACCTTTACGAGCCACTTTGCCCTCTTTCACTGCTTTGAAGATCTTACGTTCGAGAGGCTTGATGCTGTACATCGCATTGAACGCATTCTCCATTAGGCCAACACTATCCTCTTCTTCTTTGCCTATGTAGCAAAGGTGAGTTAGACGTTCACGGTGTGCACCCGGAGTCATCAAGCTTTCTGCCAGTTGTACCGTTAGATTATCACTTGGTTTTTCAAAGTGGTTACCGACAGGGAAAACTAGACCTTTAAGTACTTTACCTACCATCTTGTTCGGGAAGTTTCTGTACGCTTCTTGTAGCGATTTAGCCGCGTTATGGAAACAGTGTTGAACCGCGTAGTGTACGTAGTCTAGGTCAGCTTGTTGACGACCTTCATCTTCATACTTCTTAAGCGCTGCAGACGCCATGTATAGGTAACTTAGACCATCACCTAGACGTGCAGAGATAAGCTCTTTACGTTTCAGTTCGCCACCTAGTGTAAGCATTGCGAAATCCGCACTCACTGCAAGCGCACGGCTCAAGCGAGTTAAGTCTTGGTAGTAAGGCTTCGTTGGACCGCTCATATCCGCTTTAATGAACTTAGAGCCTGTCAATGCCGCACCGAACGCACCAAACGTGTTCTTAGTTGCGTGAGAGATATGCTTGAACAACAAGTTATCGAAATCCTTCGCACCTTGCTTCTCATCTGGGTTTGCTGCCGCTTCCATTTCGCTTAGCACGTATGGGTGACAACGTGTCGCACCTTGACCGAAGATCATCAGGTTGCGAGTTAAGATGTTCGCACCTTCTACTGTGATAGCAACTGGAATACCTAGGTAAGGCGCAGCTAAGTAGTTCATTGGACCATCTTGAATTGCACGACCAGAGTGGATATCCATTGAATCATTCAGGATAGTACGCGCCATTTCTGTCATGTGATATTTCGCGATAGCCGTAACGATACCCGGCTTCTCTTTCATATCGAGTGAAGTAGTTGTTAGTGTACGAGTCGCTTCTAGTAGATACGTTAAGCCACCAATACGACCTAAACTCTCTGCAACTCCTTCAAACTTACCAATCGACATACCGAACTGCTTACGAACATAAGCGTATGCGCCGGTCGTTTTCGCCGTTAGGTGGCCCATCGCCGTGCCAAGTGCGGGTAATGAGATACCACGACCTGCAGACAGACATTCCACCAGCATACGCCAGCCTTTACCTGCGTAATCGGCACCACCGATTAACCATTCCATAGGAATAAATACATCGTGACCGCGTGTTGGACCATTCATAAACGCAAGACCAAGTGGGTCATGACGCTCACCAATCACAACACCTTCGTGGTCAGCCGGGATTAGCGCACAAGTGATGCCAATGTCTTCTTTGTCACCCAGTAGCTTTTCTGGATCGTGCAGTTTGAAAGCCAGACCAAGTACCGTCGCCACTGGTGCTAGTGTAATGTAGCGTTTGTTCCAGTTAAGCTTGATACCTAGCGTCTCTTTACCTTCGTGCATGCCCATGCACACAGTACCGACATCAGGGATACCACCCGCATCAGAACCCGCTTCTGGGCCTGTTAGTGCGAAACATGGGATATCTGTACCGTCAGCAAGACGAGGTAGCCAGTAGTCTTTTTGGTCTTGAGTGCCGTAGTGAGACAGCAGCTCACCAGGACCAAGAGAGTTTGGAACCATTACTGAAACCGCAGTACTGATACTGCGAGTCGCAATCTTAGTTACGATAGTTGAGTTAGCGTGTGCTGAGAATTCACGACCGCCATACTCTTTCGCAATAATTAGCGAAAAGAAACGCTCTTTGCGTAAGAAGTTCCACACCTCTTCAGGAAGGTCTCGATCTTCTTTTACAATTTGGTGGTCATCAAGCATAGCGAGCAAGGTTTCAAGCTCATTATCCATGAACGATTGCTCTTCTGCTGTCAGCTGAGGTTTTGGGTATTGATGCAGCTTAGTGAAATCTGGTTTACCAGAAAACAGCTCTCCGTCCCACCACACGCTACCCGCTTCCATCGCTTCTTTCTCGGTGCTAGATAGTGGTGGTAGTACTTTTTTAAAGAGTTTAAAAGCTGGGTCACTTACCCATTTTTGTCTTAGAGAGCTCATAGTTCAGATCCTTTTGTTCACTATATTGGTTGTGAATGTTTCGCTTTTTATTGTTTTATTCTTCTGCTGACATGCCAGCGGCTAAATATGGAATAAGAATATCGACCACTGCCTTAGCATCTATCTTTCTGTCATAGTCATTCTCTGCAATTTCTACCAGAGCCTGACTTGATGCCATGGTGAATACACAAGTCCCTAGGGTGAAGTGTAATCGCCAAAATAACTGTTCTTGAGTGAGGTTCGGATTCGCCTTCATTACTGACGTTGTAAACAAAGAAAGTACTTCGCTATAACGGGTAGTAATGAACCAACGCAAGTGTCCTTGCACATCTGTATAGCCTCTGCCGATAAGTAACATGAACCGGCTTGTACCATTTGGCCTAACATCATTAAGTGCTCTTAGTGGCTGTCTCAGAGACTCAAACACGTCACTCATAGAATACGTTTCGTTCAAGTTTAAGTTCACTAATGCATCTTGCAGTGCTGGCATAAATGCTTCTAAGTAACGATTGAGTACCGCACGAACCAGAGTCTTCTTATCGCCAAAGTGATAGTTCACTGAAGCTAAGTTGACATTCGCTTTACTCGTAATCGTGCGTAAAGAGGTGTCATTAAAACCGTGCTCAGCAAATAAGCCTTCAGCCACATCTAAGATTTTGTCTTTGGTTGTACTTCTTGGTGCCATTTCAATCACTCGTATTAAACAACTGTTTGAAATATACGCTTAGTACATTTATTTAACAAGCAAGCAACATCACATTTTCACAAATTGGTCGTACCAGTTAATAAAACTCAGCACTAACCGATTGAATCGCTGTGTGTTTACAAAAAAAGAAAAAAATAATGAATTTTCTTGGAACTGAAATGGAAATGGTGGGTCATAAATTATATAGAAAACAGCGTATTTAGAAGTTTAACAGGCCGTCAAACTTGTTCTTCTCACTGCTTTCTTAATTACTGCATTTTCCTTATTAACTCCTATACTTGTATCCGCCCAAACCACGTTGGTTTGGGCTTTTTTTTGCCTATGATTCAGGTAATTTTTCTTCGGCTACTCCTGAGCGCAAAAAGCCCCCGAAACCGAGAGCTTTCATTACGTCAAGCTATGGAGCATTCCACGATGCCTATTAAGCTGCATCGTTTTTAATAAGCTCTCCCAATATTGCGAGATCATTACCAAGGTCAACTGAAGCACCCATTTCCGTAGTGATCCCTTCTATCACGATTGTTTGAACGTCGTCTCCACCATTGATTGGAATAGACAAAGCGATGTCTTCGCCATCGACCGACACTTCGATCATATCAAGAAGCTCGGCCATTTGAGTTTCGTCTTGTGGATCTTCAATCAGATCATTTAGGTCGATCAAATCACCAGAGCCATTGGTATAAAGCTCAAAGTCTTTAATGATGTCTGTACCATTATCGAGTGCAGAGTCTAACCAGGTGAAAATATTGTCATCGCTATCACCAATAAGCAGATCATTCCCAGAGCCCGCAAATAAAGGCTCGTTACTCGCAGCACTAGTCACGTTATATTGTTGTGGTTCTTCAATATCAACCGTCACCGTTTCGACTGTACTTTCAGCGCCATTTGAATCTACTGCGACATAGTCAAATTGAGGGTCATCGGTTACAGCTTCATTACCTTGTACGTAACGCAACTCCCAATTACCACCGGAAGATGAAAGCTCCATACCAACAATCGGATTACTTGGTGACGAGTAGCTGAACTCGTACAAGATCTGTTGGTTGCCTGTATCGCCTTCATCTTTTTGGTATTGCTCGCTAGCTGTTGTCCCGTCAGCAAAGGTATAAATCACTTCAATATGTACACTGCTATTCGTATTGAACTCTCCGCCCAACCCATCTAATCCAAAATGAACAACATCAAGTGGGTTGTTGGTAAAGTCGATGATCAAGGTCTCCTGCATGTTCATACCTTTACCATCAGTATCACCAATCCCATAACCAACATGAGGCTGTTCACCTTGATACTGCTGTAGGGGTTTGTCGTTATTGTCGTCAATCGATAGCGTAATGGTATTTCCGTTAGCTAAGGTAATTAGCCTTTCGGTTGGTGATACCGCGACACCCCAATTATAGAAACCATCAACGAGATCTGGCATATCGTCTGGATCGCCACTAAAGCCCATTTCAAACATTTCTCCAGGCCCGGCAACGAAGCTGATATTGTTCGGAACAAACAACTCACCGTTATCAACATCAGACTGTACAATTTCTCTCGTGACGCCATTTTCGTCGGTATACAAGAGGCTGCCGTTGGTTGGCAAACTTTCGATTCGAATATTAAGTGGAATGTCGTCATGGTCATCTTCTATATCTGAGATGTAATCAGGCATGCCGCCATCTTCAGAATCGAAGAGAATAGGTATAATCGCGTCCTCATCATTAACGACCGTAAAGCTGGTCGCTTCAGGTGCGTCATTGACACCATTGATTGTTATCTCGATAACATGCTCTACACCATCGATCGCGGTTACCACATATCTTTCAATAACCGTGTCATCATCATTCAAGTATTGAACCGCATCGTTATCAACGACATAACTCCATGCGCCCTCTGGAGTAATCGTTAACATACCCAAAGCAAGTGCATAAGTAGACCCAATAGGGGTAAACACACCATTAGGTTTAAAGGCGGGCATGTCACTCGTGTCGACATCAGTAATCGTTAAAGTACCTGACGCTGAAAGTTCGTTAGTATCAGGATCGACATTAACATCTTCCGTCACCTCACCCAGGTCAGAATCACCTTCACCAACGGTAATCTCAGATGGATCATCGGCACCATTGATGGTGATGGTCACTTCGCTTGTGGTTCCGTCAATCGCAGTAACCGTGTAAACCTCAGTAACGAACTCATCGTCATCAAGATATTGCACATCATCGTTATCTACAACGTACGTCCATTCGCCATCATCGGTTATGGTCAACATACCTAACGCGGTCTCATTGGTTGAGCCTTCTGGATTAAACGTTCCGTTGGGTTCAAAAGCAGCGACATCGTTAGCATCAACATCAGTAATCGTCAGTGTTCCCGTCGCCATCAAGTCGTTGCTTTCTGGATCGACATCGACATCTTCCGTCACCTCACCCATATCAGAGTCACCTTCACCAACGGTAATCTCGGATGGATCATCGGCACCGTTGATGGTTATGGTTACTTCACTTGTGGTTCCGTCAATAGCAGTAACCGTGTAAACCTCAGTGACGACCTCATCGTCGTCAAGGTATTGCACATCATCGTTGTCCACGACGTAAGTCCATGCTCCATCATCGGTTATGGTCAACATACCCAACGCGGTATCATTGGTCGAACCTTCCGGATTAAACGTTCCGTTGGGTTCAAAAGCAGCGACATCATTGGCATCAACATCAGTGATCGTCAATGTTCCTGTCGCCATCAAGTCATTGCTTTCAGGATCGACATCGACATCTTCCGTCACTTCACCCATGTCAGAATCACCTTCACCAACAGTAATCTCTGACGGATCATCGGCACCGTTGATGGTGATGGTCACTTCACTTGTGGTTCCGTCAATCGCAGTAACTGTATAAACCTCGGTAACGAACTCATCGTCATCAAGATATTGCACTTCATCGTTATCTACAACGTACGTCCATTCACCATCGTCGGTAATGGTCAACATACCCAACGCGGTATCATTGGTTGAGCCTTCTGGATTAAACACACCGTTTGGTTGAAAAGCAGCGACGTCGTTATCGTCAACATCGGTGATCGTTAGTGTCCCAGAAGTAATTAAGTTGTTGCTCTCTTGGTCAACATTAACATCCTCAGTCACTTCACCAGTGTCTGAATCACCTTCACCTACGGTTATATCAGATGGGTCATCGGCACCGTTAATAGTGATGATCACCTCACTCGTAGTACCGTCACTTGCTGTCACAGTATAAACTTCAGTAACGAACTCATCGTCATCCAAGTACTGAACGTCATCGTTGTTAACTACGTAAGTCCAAGCACCATCAGGGTCGATGCTCAATACACCTAGCTGTGATTCGTTTGTTGAACCTACGAGGTTAAACTCACCGTCAGCTGAAAAAGTAGGAGTGTCGCTGTCTACATCTGTAATCACAATCTGACCGGATGTCACTAATTGATTGGTGATTTCATCTACATCAATGTCCTCAGTCACACTGCCCGAGTCATCAGTAGCCACAGCTACATCATCAGTACCAATTATCGTTACTGTAATGACTTGTTCGCCTCCATCGGAGGTTTGTACTGTCGTCGAGTCTTGAATTTGCTCACCATCCGCAAGCTCATCATAAGGACTGTTGGCCACGAAGGTCCAAGTACCATCTTCGTTTACAACAAAAGTACCGAGATCATTATCCCCAGCGACCTCTTTAACAATAAAGGTAACGTCTGGGTCTTCACTCGTTAAAGCGCCCCCAGTTTCAATAGGTTCATCCTGCTCAAACTCAATAACATTAGTTTCACCTGAAATAAGCGCAAAGGCGATAATATCAAAAAGAGCAAGACTTTGAGTTTCCGACAGACCTTGAGACTCAAACCCGTCAGTTTCAAAATTTGTGGCAGCTTGAGTTTCAGCCCCAGTACGTTCAATCCTACCGCTGTTGGTCAAACTAGAACCTTCCTCACCAGCGGCAGTATCAAACTCATCTCCTAGTTCCGTTGGATCAAATCCCTCTTCAATAGCACGCTGAACTTGAGCGATCGCGTCATCAGTATCTAGCAGATTTTGTTGGCCCTGGTTATCTACAAAACGTGCAGAAACACTTGGTAAACTCTCTTCACTAGTATCAAAACTGATAATTACGTCGCTAGCGGCTGGTTGTTCGCCCGGAGACAAACGTCTAACCTGGCCTTGAGCGTCGAGCACTACACTCCCGCTAGCAAGACCTAGTATATTTAGGTTGATATTTCCCATATCCATATTCCCACTTCTGCCCAGAACACGCCAAACGCGGATTCAATCCCACTCTGCGCTGTGGCTATTTCCTACAATAAATTTAGTAGTGGTACTATTGATAATCAACTCACTAAAGTAGTTCAGATAAAGCACTTTGAAAATTAGTCAATAGCAATAGCGACTTACATTCAAAAAAAAAACCAACAAACTTAGCAATTTCTAGCAGATGTCCTAAGCTTCGTTTAATACCCTTCTCAATTAAGTAGTTAAACGCTAGTTGGGAGGAGGCGGGAGCTTTTAAAAGTAGAAGGAGACCTACTTTGAGACTGTTTAAATTACCCATCATCTGTTGCTTAGCTATTGCAACCCCACTCTCTGCTCAGACTTTAGAACAGGCTGTTGCCATTACCTTGGCGACGAATCCTGAGATAAAAAGTATTTTTAATGAGTTTGTGAGTGTACAAAAACGAAACGATGCCGCAGGTGGTGCTTATAGGCCGAGTATCGACCTTGATGCTGGTATTGGTTACGAAGGCATAAACCCTGCACCAAATAACGGCCCCGATACGGATCTAACACGAAAGGAAGCGACGATTTCCCTCACTCAATTGCTGTGGGATGGTTCCGCGACGCTGAACGACATTGATCGTACCGCCGCAGAAGCAGAGTCGGTACGTTTGCAATTGATCGCGGATGCCGAAGACAAAGCGCTGGAGGTAACACAAATCTATCTAGATGCAGTGAAAGCCACTGAAGTGCTGGCACTGTCAGAAAGTAATCTTTCAATACACAAGAAAATCTATAAAGACATAAAGAAACGAGCGAATTCAGGCATAGGTTCGACAGCTGATGTATCGCAGGTAGAAGCTAGGATTGCGAAGGCTCATGGTAATTTGTTGGCCGCACAGAATAATTTGATCGATACCCACACCCAGTTTAGACGAGTGGTGGGTCAAGAACCCCTAGGCTTAATTTACCCAAGAGCCGATATTTCTAAAATTCCTTTGTCGTTAACTGACGCCATTGTTGATGCATTAGACCAACACCCAGTGATCAAAGTTGCAAACGCAGATGTCGATTCAGCCCACTTCCAATACAAACAATCAAAGGGCGTGAACTACCCTACCTTCTCCATCGAGGCTTCTCAGTCGTGGCGTGATGATGCAGGTGGCGATGAAGGCTCAAGTCAAGAGACCCTCGCGATGCTACGCATGCGATATAACCTCTACAACGGTGGTACCGATAGTGCTAATTCAGAAGCTGCAGCTTACCAACTCAATAAAGCAAAAGATCTAAGAGACCGTGCTTATCGACAAGTTGAAGAAGGCCTTCGCCTCTCTTGGAGTGCATTGGATCTGACGTTGCAACAAAAGAACTTCTTGTCTGATCACGTGGATTCGGCGTCAGAAACCGTTATCGCTTATGAGAAACAATATCGAATCGGTAAACGTACGCTACTGGATCTGCTTAACACTGAAAACGAATTGTTTGAAGCCCGCAAAGATTACTTAGATGCGCATTACTCTGAACAGTACGCTAAATACCGTGTAATGAACGCGACAGGCTCTCTATTGAACGCTCTACTGGTCGACATTCCAGACGAGTGGACAACGGCAGTGGAGTATTAATGATGAAAATACCTTACTTATTACTTCCCGTGTTAACGATGACTTTATTTGCCTGTTCAAACCAGCAGGAAGAGGCTTATATCGAGACACCTGAAGCAGAACAGATTGCAGACCTGCAAGACGATGATAGAGATGGTGTGGTGAACGCTCGTGATATCTGTCCAGGTACGCCTGAGACATCACAAGTCGACAATGATGGTTGTGGAGAAACGATTCTTGCGGAAGAAGTCAGACAACTAAAAATACTCTTTGCTCATGACTCATTTGAAGTGAGCCCGATCTTCTCAGACCAGATCAGCACGATGGCAGAGTTTCTTGAAACCTACAAAAGTGCCTCGATTGAAATACAAGGCTATGCGAGTAAAGTGGGTTCTAACGAGTACAACTTAGACCTATCAAAAAAACGAGCAAACAATGTTCAAGACGAGTTACTGTCGAATGGTATCGAACCAGAGCGAGTGCGAATTATCGGCTATGGTGAAGAGCGCCTAGAAAGCGATGGCGACGACCCTACTTCACACGCATTGAACCGTAAGGTAACAGCGACGGTGGTAGGGTTAAGTGAACAAATCGTAGAGGAATGGACCATATTTACCACGCTTGAAAAATAGCGTGACATTGTCACTGTGGATCTAGATGTGACATAGAGCGAGTGTCGAACAACAGCAGCTTAGTTATAAGATCAATAAAGCCGTGATAGGGTTGCCCATCACGGCTTTTTTGTTCTTTGTCGTCACATAAGTCGAGGGAGACTCTGTGACTCTTCTTGCTACTCAGAAGTTGACTTGTTACTCAGTGAGTAGGCTCCCTATTAAGCGAGCCGACTACCGATTATAGTTTTACTTCTTGATGCTTAGTTTTCGGTAGAGAAATACTTAGCAGGAAGTAACCTAAGATAGCTGCAGTCGTTGAGCCCATAAGGATACCTAATCGAGCAAGCGTATCAAAATCTGCGTTCGTTGGACCAAATGCCAGTGACGAGATAAAAATTGACATCGTAAAGCCAATACCACACAACACAGATACCGCGAAGATGTTCATGAAGTTCACACCTTCAGGAAGCTTAGCTACGCCGGTTTTCACAGCACCCCAGCTGAATAGGAAGATACCCAGTGGCTTACCAATCAATAGACCCATAGCAATACCAAGCGGTAGCATACCTGTAAGGTTTGAAATTGAGATGCCTTCTAGTGAGATACCTGCGTTTGCAAAAGCAAAGACTGGCAAGATTGCAAAAGCGACGTATGGGTGCAGAGCATGTTCTAGATGCTTCAGCGGAGAATGTTCACCTTTATTGCCTTTCAGTGGGATAGCAAAACCAATCACTACACCAGCCAGCGTTGCATGAACACCAGACTTCAATACTGCAAACCACAGAATTGCACCAACAATGAGATACACACTCAGCTTAGTTACATGCTTGTTGTTTAGCATGAACAGCACACCAGTTGCGATGAAACCAACCGTTAACGCAAGCGTTGATAGGTCGCCTGAGTAGAACAGTGCAATGATAACAACAACGCCAAGGTCATCGATAATTGCTAAAGCCAATAGGAACACCTTCAAGCTAACCGGTACACGGTTACCAAGAAGCGCCATGATACCTAATGCGAATGCAATATCAGTTGCCGCTGGGATAGCCCAACCTTGAAGCGCTTCTGGGTTACTTGAGTTAAATAGCACGTAAATAAGTGCAGGAGCTAGCATACCACCCACAGCTGCGATAGCTGGGAAGATTGCTGTCTCTTTAGACTTTAATGCGCCTTCTAAAAGTTCGCGCTTAACTTCTAAGCCGATTAGAAGGAAGAAGACAGCCATTAAGCCATCGTTAATCCAGTGAGACACAGACATACCAAGAACGTAACTGTGAAGTACACCTTGGTACATTTCGTTCAGTGGTGAGTTTGCTACAAACATTGCGATCGCCGCAGCGATGACTAGTATGATGCCGCCAGCAGATTCCATTTTAAAGAAGTCACGGATGACGTCGGTCATGATTTCGCCCTTATATTTATTATTTAAATAAACGAATAACAAAGAATAACCACGAGTTTATATCCAAGTTTAATTGATAGATAATCACTTCTTCGGATGTTTAACTTCGGTTTTTCCTACAAATACTAAACAATACGTCGTATATTCCATAATGTTGTTATGCACCATGAATTAAGTATAGATGAGATCATCGAACCTGTATGCACAATTCATTGGGGGACGCTAAAAGGCGCAGGCATAAAAAAAGGCTATCAAATTATAGCCTTAGGTGTTTTTTAGTAGCCAGTTAACTGCATAAAGCCTGTCGCTTCATGGCTCCCGCTCGCCTTAATCGGCCCTTCCCAATATGGTATGACAAATGGAAGCCACATATCCCTGCGTATAATACGCGTTGTGAGGTTGATATCGTGCTTAGGGACGTTAATGATCCACTGCAAAGGCATCCGTCTTCCATTCATCAACGTTGTATTTTGCAATGGTTGAATGGAAATGTCGGATTCCGCTAATTGGTAAACTTTGCCTGAGCGCGTTGCTAATGTCCCGAATATGTAAGGCAACTGTTGGTTATGACGATAGCGGTTAATGCTCAGCGCTGTGCCGTCATCGAGGTTAAATACAAACCAATCCCAACCTTGTTGGCCCACTCCAAGTAAGCCACTGCCCCACTCTTTATGTACCCACGCAGTTCCTTCCACTTCCTTGGTAACGCCGTCTAGGTTCAACACACCGCTCAACGATAAAAATGGAGCGCTGAAGTTATAAGACGCGACAGGTAATAAGTCGTGCTTTTTCTGATAACCGTTATCGCCGTTGAGCACATAGGGCCCTTTTGCAATGGTGTCGAGTTCTAGTCCAAACGTATCAGTTTGCACTTGAAGGCGCCCGGGGAATGGGGTGTTGCCGAGTGCACGCCAGTTCCAGTTATCAATCCAAAGTCTGAATGGACGATTAGTCATTCCCGCTTGGCCAATACCGCCACGAGCCATGCGCTGTTCTTTCCATACTTTGGACTTAGAAGAGGCCACCACATTTGAGATATAGACTTGAGGGCTTTGCCACCCCGGTGTTTCACGTTCGTCCGTTGCGATACGAAAAAAACTCCACTGAACCGAATAGTCTTTACCATCATCACCTTTCAAAGATGCAAAGTAATGCCACCACTCGTGCTGAAACTCTGGGTGGAACTTAAAATCTTGTGGTAGCGAAACATTACGGTCTGGCAAAACAGGTTCGAACACATTGAAGTGTTCATTAACCAATATTGAGTTAACTTCATTCACGCCCTTTTCACCAGGATCGATGAAATAGGAGTAATAACCCCAAACACTTAAAAAGATGCCGAAGAAACTGATTAATAGCAGAGAAGACAGAATTCGTTGTCTTAACTTAGTTGAAGTATTCCGTAAAAACATACTAAAGCGCATCCCTCAGTGACTTCATCGGAGTGTTCCGAATCATTCTCATCACTGGTAAAGCACCAGCTAGCATCAATGCTGCCATGGCCCATGCAAATGTCTGCAAATAGTCCCAAGGAATCACTTGTAACTCGAGTGACCACCCAAAAGACTGCTTTATCACGATATCAACAATTAGGCTCGCTAACGCTAATCCGAGCGGAATCGCAATTAAGGAGGAAATAAGCCCAAACACAAACAACTGCAAACTACCTGTCAGGATCAGCTCTTTCGCCGAGACACCCAAACAGCGCTGCAAGGAAATATGCCTTTGGCGAGACACTTCTCCCGCAACCGTCGCAAAGAAAATACCGAAGACGGCGATAACCAAGGTGATGTTACCTAATGTATCTGCAATCGCGAACGTCCTATCGAACACCCGCATTGCTTGACTGTGAATATTGTTGTTATCGAAAACGCGCTCGGAGCCAAGCCTGAATACGCTTTCTAATCGGCTGCGAAGCCCTAATGAATTCACATCGTCTTTGAGTATTACCCCAAGGCCGACATTACCCCGCCCTGCAAACCCATACAGCCAGTTTCGATGCGACATCATGACTTGATGGTAAGGGTTACCATAATCGTAATAAACACCGACAACCTGCCAACCAGAGCCGAGACTGTCATAGAGGTCAATGTAGTCGCCAGGGCGAATCCCCAGCTTGAGAGACATCGATTCACTGATCAACACACCTTTAGAGTGATGTAAGTGATACCAGTAATTCGGAATACCTAATTTGATCGTCAGCGCTTCTAGCTCACCTTCAGAAGGCCCCGTACTGACCACCTGAATACTACCAACTGGAGACGCCACATCTTTCTCCCAACGCCACCAAACCGAATCCACTTCAGGTTGGTCGGATAACCAATTACTCATACGAGCAGCGGCATTGTTGGTTGGGTAGATATACAGATCGGCAGCCAAACGCTGTGTTAGCCATTTATCAGTGGTATCTCTAAAGCTACCGACCATGGTTTCTACACCAATATTGGCTGTTAAGGCCAACATAAACGCCATCGTCGCCACGCCACGGTAACTCATACTGGAAGCAGCATCAGCAAAGAACCAGCGAGCGCGAACCCAACGCAAAGAATAAGAGAGGCTGTTAAATAACTTCCACATCAAAAACGGGGTAAATAGCGCCACACTGATCAGCATTAGCGCGATAATCGCAAAACCCGTTTCTTGAGTCTGAGGGGCTTGATACACAGCAACAGCAGCAACCAAGAAGCCACAGCCAATCAACGCTTGCCAAGTGAACTCGGTACCCGCAAAACGCATCAAAGACAAACGAGAAGACAGACGAATCGGTTGAGACTTAAGTAAACGAACCAGTGGCCACGCACACGCTAAGAAAGCACCAATCAATGCCATCAGTAAGCTGTAACCACTCCAACGCCAATTCCAGTCAATCGTTAAGCCAACGTTGGCGTCGTATAAGTCGCCTAAGCTTGAAGATACCGCTGGTAACAATTGGTTGGCTAACATGACACCGAATACATTACCGCAGATCCAGCTCAGTACGACCAATATCAGCAATTCTAAGCACAGCGCTTTAGCCAATTGCCAGCCCGATACACCTGTTTGTCTTAAGATTCCGACTAACGGTTGGCGCTGAATAAATGACAACGACATCGCCTGATAGAAAATGAATAGGCCAACCACAAACGACAGCATACCCATCGCTTTTAGGTTTAAGTGGAACGCACTGGTCAGCGACTCAAGCTCTGCCTTAGAGCTACGAGAGATCGTCAAACCATTAGGTAACATATTTTTAAGACGTTCAAACTTCTCAGTGGGCATGTCTGAACAAGCAATCACTGAAAGCCCAGCACTGCGTTTAAGCATTCGGAGCAAGGAGATATCCGCAATCAACCTTGTACCATTAATCATATTATTTTGATCAACAACCACAGGACCAAGTTCAGAACCATCCATCAAAGGGATGTAATCACCGTTGTGCCATTCCATGTGTTCAGCAAGATCATCACTGACAAGGATTGGATATGGTGGCTTCATGAGGTTCAAAGCGGTGAGATCTTTTAACGCTATACCAGGTTGTAGCTGAAGCATAGAAACAGGATCTATACCGACAACCATGAAGTTTGCGCCATTTTCATCAGTGATACGATGGTGATCAAGAGGAGAACACTGTTGAAAACCTTCACGGCGAAGTTGGATATAAAAGCCTTGCGGGATTTTATTGGCGTTGTGTTTTGGTCGAATACGGTAAGGAAGAGGATTCGAAAAGAGTTTTTCGCCATGCGCATAGCTTTGCTTGGCGTGTTGGTTGATAGCAGTAACACCAACCAAAAGTGATACGCCGAGGGTTAAACCAAGCCATACCAAAATAATCTGCAGTGGGTAACGTCGATAGTGACCGAGTAGTGCCTTAACTACGGGCCATAACATGCAGTTGCCCTCCTTGCAGACGGATCCTACCATCCATATGCAGAGCTACTTTTTCACTGTGTGTTACCAACAGCAACGTACATTCTAATTGACGAGCCAAAGAGGTCAGCAAACGCATTACCGCTTCTGCATTACGCTCATCTAAACTACCGGTCGGCTCATCGGCCAGCAATATTTTTGGTTCCATATACAGCGCACGCGCAATGGCCGCACGTTGTTGTTGGCCACCAGACGCTTCTTCAGGGTAACGGCCAAGTAAAGGCATAAGATCTAAAGCAGAGAGAATCTGTCTCCAGAGACCTTTGTCTTCAGGTAAGCCTTTTAACTGGCGGCAAAAACGGATGTTATCGGCAATATTTAACGTTGGCAGTAAGTTGAATTGCTGAAAAATATGGCCAATGTTGTTTCTGCGATAAGCGGTGCGGTCACGCTCGGTTGAGTCGTGCATATTGAAGTGAGGAAAAGCGATTTCACCTGAGTCCGCTAGGTCTAAGCCCGCGATAAGATTCAGTAAAGTACTTTTACCTGAACCGCTTTCTCCCATTAATGCCAGCTGGTCACCTTGGTTTAATGTTAATTCAGCACCTTGCAAAACAGGGTGAAACTCCCCCCCATCGACATAGCCTTTACATAGGTCTGACAGCTTTAACATTAAACAGCTCGCATTAGTTAGAATTTGGAAGGAGAATCTACACTAATTCCCTGTTAGGAGGAAGTATTTTGAAAGATAGATCACACGCCAACGATAAAGTGATGCGATTGGTGCGCCCTACTTCAACTTCCTATCAAGTTTTTAATCCATTTTCTTGTTTTCATGCGATAGAGCGACCCGCCCCACTTGAGGACTTCTTCCGTTAGGAAAAGCAGATATACCCACTCAGGTGGAAACTTAAAATAGATAGCCGCGATGGCTGCCAATGGGATACCGATCACCCACTGAGCAATCAAATCTTGATAGAGGCAGAACTTCACATCACCACCCGCTCTCAACACCCCAACGATCACAGTCAATGGCACCGAGCGAATGACAATACCCACACAGAGGATCAGAATGAACTTCTCTGAGAGGGCTCTGGTTTCTTCCGTCAGTGCGCTAAAGGCATTAAGTATTGGCGTTTGAACGAAATAGAGAAAAACGGCTACAACAATACTAGTTAAGAAACACAAAATTGTTAAGCCAAGCGCTTGATAGTAAACCGCTTCATTGTTTTTCGCACCAAGTTGATTACCCACCAAAACAGCTGCCGCATTCGAAAGGCCAATCAATAAACTCAATGAGATAGATTCAACCGGCGTCATGACCGATAGCGCAGCCAGACCTTGAA
This sequence comes from Vibrio sp. 10N.286.51.B11, assembly GCF_041469245.1. NCBI lineage: Bacteria > Pseudomonadati > Pseudomonadota > Gammaproteobacteria > Vibrionales > Vibrionaceae > Vibrio > Vibrio sp. 10N.286.51.B11. The sequence goes on from NZ_JBFRKI010000007.1 coordinate 485,552, forward strand.
CGCCCGATTGCCCCATGATCGCGTGGTAAGCAAACAAACCACCCGCCCATGCTAAGAAGTTAAACGTGGTCGGCAGAGACAGCTTCAAGAAGCGAACCACCTTATCAATCGAAGCTGCCGCTTTAATATCGCAAAACTTAAATGCTAATAAATGCTTAGAGAAATAGAGATAACCAAACAAAGTCGCGACTTCAATCGCGCCACTCAGTACCGTCGCAATCGCCGCACCTTTGATTCCAAGCGCAGGAAAGCCTAAGTTACCGAAGATCAGCACCCAGTTTAAGAACACGTTAGACAGGATGCCGATACCGCTGAAAAATGTACTTAGCCCGGGTTTGTGCATCGCTCTCAAACCCACAGCCATACTGCTGACACACGATACCGCTAGCATGCTAAATGACGTAATTACGATGTATTCAACGCCTAAGTTGATGACCTCTTGAGAGTCGGTCGTCACGCCCATGATTTGTGCAGGAAATGAAACGAAAAACGCGATAGTCAGTAAAGCAAACAGTGTCGACACCAGCCACGTCAGCGCAGTGCTTTCTCTCACACCTTGTCTGTTACCCGCGCCCCAATATTGAGCAGTAAGAAGAGCACCGCCCGTGGTAACACCCACCAGCATAATGGTCGTCACGAACATCGCTCGGCTCGCCACCCCCACAGCTGCGATGTCTGCTTCGCCAAGTTGGCCCAACATCAATACATCCACCAAGCCTCGGCTTGAAAACATAATGCTCTGCAAGGTGATGGGCAGTGCAATCGCAATAAGCCTGCGAACAAAATCACCTCGTGTGTGATGAATAATTGAAGAGAGCAACATAGAGAGATACCTAAACGGAACGTATTGATGAATAAAGATAAATATCGCGCTATTATATCAATGTTCGGTTTTTAACCACAGATATAAATGGAGTAACAATGAAGAAAGTACTGGTTTTAGGCGCTTCTGGATATGTTGGTTCGCAACTCCTCCCTCTCCTGCTTGAGCAAGGCTATCAAGTCACGGCAGCAGCAAGGCATATCGACTATTTAAAGGCACGGACCGAGCCTCACGAAAGCTTATCGCTTGAGTATCTTGATCTGGCCGATCAAGCTGCGACACAAGCCTTAGTCCCCGACTTTGATCTTATCTTCTTTCTCGTCCATGGCATGGCGGAAGGCCACGACTTTATCGATTATGAGCTGAACTTAGCCCGTAACTTTGTTTCTGCTCTTGGGCCAAAGAATCAACACGTCATCTACCTGAGTTCTTTACAGCCTCAGACTGGTGATTCAGAGCACCTTCAAGCGAGAAAGAAAACCGGCGAATTGCTTCGTAAAGGGCCTGTACCCGTTACCGAACTTCAAGCTGGCGTGATCATTGGCCCAGGATCTGCGGCATTCGAGATCATGCGAGATTTCGTGTACAACTTGCCGATTATGATTGCGCCAAAATGGGTTGACTCTAAAGCCAACCCGATTGCTTTGCAGAACCTGAACCACTATTTACTAAAACTCGCACAAGACACGCCTAGCGAAAGCCAAACCTTTGAGGTTGGCGGGCCGGATATTGTCTCTTACCGAAACCAATTTGCTCATATTGCTAAAACCGCCGATCGTCCACTCAAACTATGGGCGACATCGCTACTGACACCAAAGATTGCTTCATATTGGTTAGGTGTGGTGACTTCTGTACCGTCTAACATAGGTAGAGCACTACTTGCAGGCTTAAAGCACGACTTCATCGCCAGTTCGACCATCATTAGAGAAAAGTACCCTCAGAAGCTTATCTCGTTCGAAAATATGGTTGAACAAGCCATTCACGCTGAAGGAAACTTTGTCAAAAGCAATGTATGGGGCTTTGATAAAACCGCATTCAAACGCTGGCAAGCTGGGTATGGCTATTACCCGAAGAAAACAGGCGCAAGTATCACCTCAAGCGCTTCATTGGAATCGCTTTGGCATGTTGCTCAGCAAATCGGAAGCCCGAAGCAAGGTTACTTCTTTGCTAACACTTTATGGCGCACACGCGAATGGTTGGATGTTCTTTTCGGTGGCGGTGTACCGGTTCGACAAATGCCAGAAGGGCCCAACCTAAAAGTCGGTGACAAAATCGATTCATGGAAGGTCATTCGCTGTGAAGAGAATCAGTTTTTATCTCTGCTTTTCGGTATGAAAGGCCCCGGTTTAGGGCGACTCGAGATTACCGTCTCTGACCACGGTGACTCTCGCGAGCTGAACATTTCAGCGTGGTGGCACCCTAAAGGTTTTCTAGGGTTACTGTATTGGTTTGCTATGATGCCAGCCCACCTGTTTATTTTTAAAGGCATGGTGAAGGCAATTGAGAAGCAGGCTAAAGAACAGGATTAAAAGCAGATGCGAGATTCGGGTAACGGGATGCGAAAAGACTTAACAGCAAATTAGCGACACGCGCTATGAGAGACAAAAAAGAGCGGATAATTCCGCTCTTCGTATCTCTCATCTCGAATCCGCTATTAGCCAATAACGCTAATTGGGATCTCAGCCAGTTGGTTGCCTTGGTTAGCAGGGTAAACGATGTATTCACCGTGATACTTCACCGCAGACTTATAGTCCGTTACTTTGTGAAGCATGAAGCCCGCTTCCATCGCCGCTTGGATGAACTCAGCATGGTTGCCACGAACAAACCAGTTCATTGGCTTAACCATCAACTCCCCGTCGAAAGAGTCGTCACACTGTTTACCGCATAAAGCAAAAGAGTGCTCGCCATCGGTGAAGAATTGAATCTTGCCGCCAGTCGTTAGCTCGTCTTCACTCGATACGCTCCAACCCATCTCGTACATTTTGTCCATGAACGCTTCAACATCACTGTCTTTTAGCGTTTTAGGCTCTTCGCCTTCAGGGAAAAAACGTCCGTAAAACGCAGAAATACGTTTAAAGTTAAAAGTTAAATCAGAGTTGTTGCCTTTTGAGCGACCCTGTTTCTGCCAGCGAACTAAGTCAGGCACAATCACGCGATCATAAGCTTGAGATTTAATCGCTTTTGTTACCCAACGAACAAGATAAAGGTTGTTCGCTATAGGCGCGTCGATCGCTTTGCCAGACTTATGCAGAGCATATAGCTCGCCCAGCGCATCGTTCACTAACTTCTGAATTTCAATATAGTATTTTGACATTATGCCTTCTTTCCTAATGTCCAATATAGTAATGCTGACAGTATTGCACATGCTGCCATCACCATAGCCATTGGCCCTGCAGTGTCACTTGGTAGCATTGCAACAATTGCTCCCACCACAGAACCAGTACCAAATCTTAATGTGCCCGCAAGCGAAGATGCTGTGCCTGCCATATTCGGGTATCCGCTTAAAAGTAGCGCCATTGAGTTACTACCAATGGTAGACAGTGTGCCGATAAACAGCATCACGAATGGCACAATACCCCACAAACCGATATCTAACATCCAACCGACTAACAGACCTAAGCCCGCAAACAGTTGAATGGTTAAACCGACTCTGAGCATAGCGTGAGAGCCCACTTTCTTCACGATTCGACCGTTGATGCTCGTCATCAAGATCATAGCAACAATATTCAAGCCGAACAGGTAGCCAAACAGATCAGGGCGAACGCCATAGATATCGATGTAAACGAATGAACCTGCCGTTAAGAACGCAAACATCCCTGAAAATGAGAATGCACCAGAGAAAATCAGGCCCATCGCCGTTGGGTTCTTACACAGTCGAGCATAGTTACGAATCGTTGTTTTAAAGCGCAATGGTTGTCGGTTTTCTGCAGGAAGCGTTTCTGGGATCTTCATCGATACCGCCAGAATCACGATCACCGCAAAAATAGCCAGAACCCAGAAAATTGAACGCCAACCGAACCACAACGCTAAGTAACCGCCAATCATCGGAGCAACCAATGGCGCAACTGTCATCACCAAAGTAACGAAAGACATGGTTCTTGCGAAATCTTCACGATCGAACATATCTCTTACCACCGCTTGGATGATAACGGCCGCCGCAGCACCAGCAAAACCTTGAGCGGTACGGATGTAAGTCAGCGCTTCAATGCCATGAGTTGTCGCACTCACCATAGAAGCGATAGCAAACAAGAACACACCAATAAGCAGTACAGGCTTGCGACCATAGCTATCCGCCAACGGGCCATGCAGCAACTGCCCCAGCGCGAAACCTGCGGTATAGGCTGTTAGCGTGATTTGTACCTCACCCGCCGTCACACCAAGATCTTTAGCAATGGTCGGCATCGCTGGCAGATACATATCAATGGCTAGCGGAGTAAGTGCACCAATCGCACCTAGAATCAAAAACAGCACTAAGCCTAATTGAGGTGTTTCTAGTTGGGAGCTTTGGCTCTGTGAGGTCGATGTTTGCATGGTTCTCCGAATGTTCAACTGATAGAGCTAGGGACTAGCGTGAGTACGCGAGTCAAAGATTGGCTGAGACTTTCCTAGTACCAGTCAACATCATCAGCCGACGCTATCCATGGTCGGCTTTACAACGAAAGGGCTATTTCCAGCAAAAGTGGTCTCTTGTTAAGAACAATTTCTTGTTAAGAGCAACTTCTAGCTAAGGACTACTTCCAGATTGAATCGACTTCTTCTTGCGTTAGGTAACGGTATTCACCTAACTCTAAAGATTCGTCCATCTCAATTTCGCCAATACGTTCACGGTGTAGTGCTTCTACCTTGTTACCAAGAGCAGCAAACATACGTTTAACTTGGTGGTATTTGCCTTCGTGAATCGTTAGCAGCACTTCACGCTCTGCACGAACTTCTAGGTGTGCAGGAAGTGTTAGGCCATCTTCGCTCTTAAGCTGGATGCCCTCTTTGAATTTTTCAACGTAATCGTCTTCAACAGGTTCAACCAACCACACACGGTACGTCTTCTCGCACTTGTGCTTTGGCGAAGTGATACGGTGAGACCACTTACCATCGTCTGTAATCAACACAAGACCTGTTGTATCAATATCTAGACGACCAGCAAAGTGCAGCTTGTCCATTTTGATTTCATCAAGTAATTCAAACGCGATACGATTTGCGCCATCTTCATGCGAACAAACAAAGCCTTCTGGCTTATAAAGCATGATGTAACGTGGGCCGTGAACATTCAGTTCATTGCCTTGCCATTCCACAACGCACTCTTCAGTTACCTTGAGTGAGCCGCTTTTTTGAATGACATCATTTACTGTCACTGCCTTGGATTTTAATAAGTGTGTTGCTTCTCTTCGAGTGACGCCTAATGCATCGCACAGAAATTTATCTAAACGCATGAATACCTCAACTAATCTAAGTCGGGTATTATAGTCACCTTTGCTCAATTAGTTGAGCTATTTCACACTATTTGTTTTCCTTCTTACAAGACGCGATATGTATACACTCCGCCCGTACCAAGCTGATTCTGTAAAATCAGTGATTCATTACTTCAGAAAACACCAAACTCCGGCAGTGCTCGTGCTTCCGACAGGTGCAGGAAAAAGCCTTGTGATTGCAGAGTTAGCAAGGCTTGCGAAAGGTCGAGTGTTGGTGCTTGCTCACGTAAAAGAGTTGGTTGAACAGAACCATGAAAAGTATGAAGGTTACGGGCTGAAAGGCTCGATTTTCTCTGCGGGTTTAGGACGCAAAGAGACCGACCAACAAGTCGTGTTTGCTTCGGTGCAATCTGTGGTGCGAAATCTCGATTCATTCTCTAACCAATTTTCGCTGTTGGTTATCGACGAATGCCACCGTGTTCCCGATGAAAAGACCAGTAGTTATCAGAAAGTCATCACTCACTTACGCGAGAATAATTCGGGCATCAAGGTGCTTGGATTAACAGCGACCCCATATCGTCTTGGGATGGGTTGGATTTATCAATACCACACTCGCGGTCAAGTGCGTTCAGATGAGCCACGTTTCTTCCGCGACTGTATCTTTGAGCTGCCGATTCGTTACCTGCTCGATGAAGGTTTCTTAACTCCTGCACGCATGATTGATGCACCCGTGTTGAGCTATGACTTTTCGCAATTAAAGCCCGTGAGCACTGGTCGCTACAAAGAAGCAGAACTCGACATGGTGATCGAGCAATCGAAACGAGCGACCCCACAGATTGTCGATCAGATTATTCACCTAGCCCAAGATAAACTAGGCATCATGGTATTCGCTGCGACCGTTCGACACGCGCAAGAGATCCTCGGCTTATTGCCAGAAGGTGAAGCTTCAATTGTGATTGGTGATACACCAACTCTCGAACGTGACCAAATTATCAGCGACTTCAAAGAACGTAAAATCAAGTTCTTGGTTAACGTATCGGTATTAACCACAGGTTTTGATGCGCCACACGTCGATTTAATCGCGATTTTGCGCCCGACAGAATCCATCAGTTTGTATCAACAAATCGTTGGCCGTGGCTTACGCCTATCTCCGGGTAAAAAAGAGTGTTTGGTGCTCGACTATGCGGGCAACAGTTACGACCTCTACCAACCTGAGGTTGGCGACCCTAAACCCGATTCAGACAGTGAAATCATCACCATCCCTTGCCCTGCGTGCGGCTTCAATAATAACTTTTGGGGCAAGCTAGACAGCAATGGCTTCTTGCTTGAGCACTTTGGGCGCAAATGCCAAGGCTACTTTACCGATGAAGACACGGGCGAGCGCGAGCACTGTAATTATCGCTTCCGAGCGAAATATTGCGGTGAATGTGGTGCTGATAATGACATTGCTGCGCGCATTTGTCATGAGTGCGATGCAACCTTAGTCGACCCAGACAAAAAGCTAAAAGAAGCACTGAACCTAAAAGATGCCTTGGTATTTGAATGCTTGGAAATGGACCTCAACGTGCTTAAAGACGAGAAAGGTAAATCACAACTTAAGGTCACCTATCGCGGAGAAAACCAAGCGCAAGTGCATGAGTTTTGGTCATTAACCAGCAAAAAGCAGAAGCAGAACTTCAAAGACCAGTTTGTTCGCCCTCACCTTGCAGACAGACATCGCCCTTTCGAAGAAGCCTCACCGACGAAAGTGGTTGCTCACCAACATAGATTCCGTCCACCTCAATTCGTGATTGCCCGTAAAGTCGGACGCTTTTGGAAAATGAGAGACAAGATATTCGAAGACGAACTACAGCAGCGTTAAGGTTAAGAATAAAAGTAAGTCTTACGTTCTTAACACTCGGCAATTAATCTTATGTATTAAAGCCTGCGCCATTTAAGCGTTAAGTTTTTCGGTATCAAATTCTCATTATTAATCAGGTTCACTTTCTGTTCAGAATTACTTTTTTATACTGAACGCTATCAACCTTCTCTAGGATTCGCTATGTTTAGTAAAGCTATGATTTCTTTGTTTTCTATAAGCTTAGGCTTATTTGTTTCTGCTGGTGCATGGGCTGACTCACACCATAATGGTCATGAATTAGTACAGGACGTTCACAAAGCAGGAACCAGCATCGAATTTGAAGAAGATCAAGACGAAGTCTACGAAGCCGTACGAGAAGGCTACATTCGCCCTTTCTCAGAAATGTATGCAGCGGTTGAAAACGATCTTCATGGCAGAATCATTAAAGTCGAACTAGAAGAAGATGACGACATTTGGGTGTATGAACTAAAAATCAATTACCAAAACAACATCATCAAAGTCGAATACAACGCTGAGACGTTAGAAATGCTTATGATTAAAGGCCGCAACTTTAAAGACGCAATTAAACACGGCGACTAGTTACGTACGACGAAGAGCTAAGCACGACGAACAGTCATTAGAAGAAATTAGAAGAACAATTATGAAAATTTTAGTCGTTGAAGATGAGCCTCGTTTGGGCCAACAAATTATTGAAACACTTGAGGGGGCCGACTGGGTTCCAGAGCTCTCTCAAGATGGTATCGACGCACTCTACCGTGCAACGTCAGAAGAATGGGACGCGATTGTCCTCGATTTAGGTTTACCTAAGCTTGACGGCCTAACGGTATTAAAAGGCATTCGAGACGAAAACATCAACACGCCAGTGATTATCTTAAGTGCTCGTGACACGCTAACTCAACGTGTTGAGGGCTTGAACGCCGGTGCTGATGACTACCTAACTAAGCCATTTGAGATGGTCGAGCTGATTGCCCGTATCCGAGCTCAACTGCGCCGAGCATCAGGCAGTGCTGCTCCGATACTTCAAATCGGTGATCTAAGCCTAGACACACGCAGTTCTAAAGTGTTGTGGCAAGGTCAAGCAGTTAGCCTCACGGCGCTGGAATATAAAGTTGTCGCGTACTTCATGCATAACCAAAACAAGGTTATCTCGCGCACTGAGTTGGTTGAGCATATCTACAAGCAAGACTTCGACCGAGACTCAAACACGGTTGAAGTGTTCATCGGTCGTATTCGTAAGAAAATCGCACCAAAGATCATCAAAACCGTTCGTGGCCTTGGCTACCAACTGAATGCTGAATAGCTCAGTCGTCAATCACGCCAAGAGCAACCATTAATTAAGTGGACAGCCTGTTCTGATCATCGCAATACGATAAGTTACGATGAGCAAAGGCAGGTTGGAAATGCATGAATCTAAAGAAACGAACACTTAAAAACATCAGTTTAAAAAGCCGCTTGCTCCTTGCTGCGGCTTTTTGGCTAGGTGCGATGATATTAGCGGCTGGTGTCGGGATTCCGAAACTGGTTAACGACTACCTCGTCGATGACATGAAGCAGCAGCTTGGCTTAACCATGGATGAGTTAACCGCCAATATCGAAACCAATGACAGTGGTAACCTGATCATGGCAGAGCGTCTGTCTGATCCTAGGTTCAACCAGCCCTACAGTGGTATTTATTGGCGCGCCGCTACCCAAGAGCAGATCATTCGATCTCGCTCGCTATGGGATAAAGACCTCACCATCAAGCGTTCACCGATTCACACATCAGTCAAAGGGCCAGAGAAAGAAAAGCTGATTTACATCGAGCAAGATATCTACCTGCCTGAACTGAGCGACCCTGTCACGATCACCATTGGTATTGATGAAGATCCATTAGAATCCACACTGACCGAGCTTACTGGTCAAGTCTGGTTGATCCTAATGTTGCTGTTTGTTGGCGTGCTGATGTTGATCGGTATTCAAGTCAGTTGGTCGTTATTACCGCTCAGCAAGATGCAACGCGAACTGGTAATGCTAAGAAACGGCGAGCAACAAGGGTTAAGCGATAACTACCCGAAAGAGGTTTCTCCATTAGTCTCTGACCTCAATGCCCTGCTCTTTCACTATCAAGAGTTATTAGAACGAGCTCGTAACCACGCGGGTAACTTATCTCATGCGTTGAAAACACCGCTTTCAGTTCTAAAAAATGAGATAGAGCGACTTCCAGAGGATGACAAGGCACTGCTGCAACAGCCCATTCATCAGATTCAAAGCCAAATTGATTATCACCTTGGCCGCGCTCGTATGGCAGGTGCAATGAACATTCTTTCGGTGAAGTCTTCACCTTGTGAGCGTGTTGAAGCTATCTCAATGGCGTTTGATAAAGTCTACGCAGCCAACGAAGTCACCATAATTAACGAGCTAGACTCTGAGATTGAAGTGGCGGTAGAAAAAACCGACCTTGATGAAATGGTCGGCAACCTACTCGAGAACAGTTACAAGTGGGCTGGCAGCATTATTCGCGTCCATGCAAATGAACTCGACGATGGCAACATAGAGTTGGTGATTGAAGATGATGGCCAAGGCATTCCTGAAGAGAAGCTTGAGCAAGTGACCAAACGTGGCGTCCGACTTGATGAAACCACACCAGGAACAGGCTTAGGGCTTAATATCGTAAATGAAATGGCACACAGTTACCGAGGCAGCCTAACGCTCAGCAAGAGCTCAATGGGCGGCTTAAAAGCTTCTCTGGTGCTTAAAGTAAGTAAAGGCTGAACAAGCTAAGTAAAAGTTAAACACAATAAGCCCTAACGTAATGCTAGGGCTTAATTCTATCGACCTTATATACAACTCTATATATCGTTCACAGCAACATCCAAAGTTTGTGAATTATCACTAAGGGTCGTTGCTCCAATCGTTAATACCCGGCCATCAGTGTAATAGTCATGATCGTCATTGATCACTTCCACCGTTGCTAATGGGTACTTGTCTAACTCGATGTCTGGTAGTAACGTTCGTATCTGATTAGCAAGCCGATCTCGCTCTTCATCAACATTAGGGTCAATGTTATGAAGCACGGTCACAATGCCTGAGTAAGGCGTGACTTTAAGGCCATCATCATAGCTAATTGCGCCTAACCACTGAGGCTGGTTAGTTTTAATATCAACACCTGCACGCCACCAACGAATATGGCTGCGCTTCATCAGGTTACCCGGCAATTGAAAAGCCATATCTTGCGGCTTGTCTCGCCAATATAAATCAGACACTGGCGGCGTTTTTTCTCTAAGCAATGCGAGATAACCAACCCATTCAATCTCATTTCGAGAGAAGGTTTGATTCTCTATCCAGCCTAATTGCTTCATTAAGTCTCTTGGGGTTGCTCCAACATAAATTACGTTGATCGCTTGCGCCGAGTAGAACGAAGATTTACCGGGGAACGCTTTATAGGTAACCGAGTTCCAGTCGACTTTGTTTATTTGAGCCGTCTCTGGTTGATTCTGAAAGTCATCCGCTTTCCAGAAAAAGTGAGCGTAGTTCGCAAACAATACCCACGCCAACAACAGCGCACTAGACTTAAGTACTAAGCATCGCCACTTCATTCGGTAACCGATAATGGTGAAGACTAATACCGCGAACACACCAACGATCAAGCTATTATGCTCCGAGATAAATATCTTAAGGCTATTAAGCCACGGGAAGTTTTCAACGCCGTGCGCCAGTAACATGCCCCAAGCAATGAACTGCCCTCCACCAAGGGCCAAACCGATAAACGCCAACACACTAAAATTACGCCACGGTACACGATGCGAGCCAGCTATAAATGGCACAACCCAAGCGATAGGCCCTAATAAACGAGCAAAAAGAATGATGTATGTGCCTTTGCGAGCAACCAGATAGCGGCAGCGCGCAATTAATCTTTTGGTTTTAGGGCGAAACTTAATGAGCCTTCGTTGCACCTTAACACCGTATTTATAACCAATGAAATAACTGAGTTGATCACCAAGCAAACCACCTAGCATCACCAAAACCAACGCCATCCATGCACCTGAATACAGTTGAAAGCCCGCTGCGATAAAGAACGGCTCTCCCGGTACAAATAGGTTTGGGCCAATGAGAGCATCACCCAATGCTCCCAGAAACAACCCTAGTCCATCAAACATAACAACCTCAACGCTTACTGTTCTTTGTAGTGACCAAACTTGTAGTTCATCTCGTTATTACGCATTTCTCCTTTAAAGAAGCGTCTTACATTGGCTTTAAGATAAGTAGAGCCTGTCTTCACAACGCCATCTTGGTCTAAGCGACGTGGGTCAAAACCAAAAGTCATATTTAGGAATCTAAATCGCCATGTTTTGCTCGCACGTTTTACGTAGTCACAATCTTCACACAAGACGATCTCTTCATCAAAACCGCCGATCTCATCATGCGCCCGTTTAGTCGAGAAAATACATGCGCCAATCGCCGTCGGGAAAAAGAACTGAGTAGTAAACAAGCCTGCGTTAAATAGCCCGTAACCAAACTTGTGTACAAGCGGCAAACCTTTCGAGCTCATGTACACACCCGCCACTTCAAGCTTCTTCTCTTCTAGTTCATAAAGCGCTTTCGCAAGGAAGTTTCGAGGCAAGCTCACGTCAGCATCTAAGAAAAGGATTCGGTTGTATTGCGCCAATGAAGCACCCGTGTTTCGGCCAAGGCTCACACCACGGTTTTCCATGTGATGCACCGTTAATTTTGGCAACGCGTTTTCATAAGCTTGCGCCACTTCTCTGGTGTTATCTTCACTGTTCGAGTCGACAACAATCACTTCAAACTCTTGGTGGGTTTGCACGCTCAACTCTTCCATTAAGCGGCTAATGCGTTTCTCTTCGTTTAGCGTAATTACGACAATGCTTACCGGTTTCATATTTTCACCTATTCATTCTGCTGTTTAATTAACACTAAGATTAACGAACTAAGACTTAACCAAGTCTTAGGCAAACATTCATTTTCCGTTCATTAACTTGATGATTTAGCAGTGATATAAATAGATAAGGATTGCGATGTAAAAGGGAGTAAAATGCGCTAAACAAGCGTTAGCGAACGTTTTATCTCCAAACGAACCCATTATCGAAGGAAATTCACTTTGAGATGGGCTTCTAACTTGCTCATATTGGAATGTGATGTTAGTATCCGCGCTCGCTTAAGCATGAACTTTTATGTTTAAGCATTACCACACACTCAAGGTCGCATTGAGGTGTGAAGTTAATTTTTACTAATTTGAGAGTAAAACTATGAAATTTGAAGCAGTAGTACGTACTGAACTAGGTAAAGGTGCGAGCCGCCGCCTACGTCACGCTGGTAAATTCCCAGCTGTAATCTACGGTGGCGAAGCTGAAGCTGTAGCTATCGAACTTGTTCACGCTGACGTGATCAACCAAATGGACAAGCCTGAATTCTACGAAGCAATCACTCTACTGATTGACGGCGCAGAAGTTAAGGTTAAGCCACAAGACGTTCAACGTCACGCGTTCAAGCCAAAAGTTGAGCACATGGACTTCATCCGCATCTAATTCCCTACCAAGGAATAAGATTGGATTAATCCAGCCTTCTGCATAGAAAAGATAATCGATCTTACCAGTCGAGAAATCTAGAAATTCGAAACCCCGATGCTACCAACATCGGGGTTTCACCGTTTTTGAGCCCTCAAAAACGTCGTAAATCTCGCGCAATACACTGAAAAGAATCAACCTTCCCCTTCCCCACTTTATCCCAATCTTGCTTGGGTGGATTAAGGGTGGACGAAAGGTGGACTTATACAGTAGTTTTTCTAACAGTAAGACTAGACCGCTTTTTCGCTAGGTTCAACACACGAATCAAACAAAAAACAAAACCGACTAGCATCTAGAATATTACTTATATGGCTTTGTACGCACTTCTAAACGAATAGAGCAATCAAGAATAAGAACTACTCCTTTGGCATAACTCGCTAGCGCTGAGAGCCGCCTACTTACATTCATGTATATTGGATTGGGCTTTACCACCACGTAATACACTCCAGGCTAATCAAACAACACTGAAAGGCGATCAAGAAAACACTTCTAGCCTTTCGTTCATTCTTAACACCATCTTCCAACCTAATCACTGCAACTCTCCATAAGAAACCCGAACTCCTATCCTGCAAATAACCGACTAATCCAGTATTGAGAGATTAAAAAATTCAAAGGCATTCACATAGCCCAACACTCACTTTTCAAAACACGACACTCTACTTCCCTGGCTCAAATCACGAATTCGGAATCCGAATAACAACTCGAACACACATACAAAACCATAAATATTAAAGCATTTGGGGCCAAGAATTTGTGATGGTGGGGCTCTGGTCGCATCACAAGCATAAACTCCCGCAACCCCCACCCTCATGCACTCTAGGTGACACTTTCAGTTCACCTAGAGCGCACGAATTTAAAGGGCTAGCGAGAGGTTTTATTGACCAAGTAATGTTGACACTTTTTTGGAAGAAATCTCAATCCAGATTCTAGTGCTAATTCTTAAAAATCAACGGCATTTTGAAGGAGAAAAAAACGAGTAACTCTACGATTTTCAATACAACTCGTATAATAAACTCGTAAAAGTGAGGTTGCCGAAGCAAAATTGTAGCGGATATCCGAATTCGCGAATAAAAAGGAGTAATATTGAGATGGTTGCAGCTATGAAAAAGAAGCGGCCTGATTAGCTAACTTTCCTTAGGCTCTTCTTTCTAGAATACTCGTAATGTCTTTTTTGAGTTCCTCTGAAAGGCGTTCAAATTGTTCTGGTGCAACCAAGCCTTCCTCACACATTTGCATGAGCTGAATAAATGCACGGCTTCGAGAGTGGCCATCAAAAATCAACTTCATTTGCTTTTGAGATTCTTTGGAATACTGACACATAAAGTTGAACCTTTCCCCTACAGGTTCTGACTCATCAGTAATCGTTTTGATGGCTTCATCTAGCTGTCGAGTACAAAACACTTTCGCTGCTTCACTCTTTATTTCACAAAAGGTTTTCCAATCAGACTCTTTGATATTCATACCAACCTCCATAAAGTGTTACTTTTTAGGGTAGAACATTACGGCACATATAGGACGGGAGTGACACTACTACCCAAAGTAAACCAAATCGCTGTAGGGACGAAATCTAATTTTGAACCGAAAGGGCAACTACAGAATCCCTCTTGAACGCCTTGTTGAACGAAGCCGCTACGCGGCAGAGTAAAACGAGTGCAAACCATACTCTTGTAACACCATCACCCTGATGGTCGTTCACAGGAGTAACCCCATGAAACCCGATGACTTAAAACGCTACAACACCCTTTATGAACAACACCTTACCAACCTAAAGCTGCAAGGTAAACGACCCGCGACCATTGATGCCTATTCCCGTGCGGTTCGTCGGATCACCGCTCATTTCGACCGAGCCCCTGATACATTAACGACCTCTGACCTCAAACAGTTCTTCGCGTCTCTTATTCAAACCCACTCGTGGAGCACCATAAAACTCGATCGTAATGGCTTGCAGTTTTTCTATCGCTACACGCTCGATAAACAGTGGGAGTGGCTCAATATCGTCAAGCCGCCACAAGTAAAACGACTGCCCGACATACTGACACCACAGCAAGTCAGCTCGCTGATTACTCACACTCGACAAGCACGTTATCAGGTGTTTTTTCTTACTCTGTACAGCATGGGGTTACGACTCAGTGAGGGATTAAATCTTACGGTTCATGATATCGACAGCCAAACAATGCGCGTTCACATACGGGAAGGAAAAGGCGGAAAAGACCGAATGGTGCCGCTTCCGCAGCGAACGCTTAAGGCACTCCGCACGCACTGGCTTACCCATAAGCATCCTTGCTACTTATTTCCTGGACTTGGTACATGTCACGACACCCCCATGGATCGTGGCGGAATTCAAAAGACGATGAAACTTGTACTTAAAGAGTGTGGTATCAAAAAGCATGCGAGTCCTCATTCACTCAGACATTGCTTCGCAACGCACTTACTTGAGCAAGGAGTCGACCTGCGTTCACTGCAATCACTGCTCGGTCATGCAAGCCTCAACACCACGGCACGATACACCCGAATGACTCAGATAAAGCAGCGTGATGCGGCAATGGCCATCAACCAATTAACGGATGATCTAGACTTAACATGGAGCATAAAATGAGTACTTTCATTGAACTGCTTCGCCAGCATCATCGTGCGCTTAAGCATCACTATCATGCGCAGATAAATGGCGATATGCATCGAGCTATTGGGGCGATGCTCCGTTGCAAAACAGAGCAACAAGGACGCTCACAATGGTTCTGCAGTCACTGCCATCACGATGACCGATTGCCTCTTTCTTGTGGTCATCGCCATTGCCCTCAATGCCAACAACGCACCACTTCTGACTGGCTACAGCGTCAACAGCAAAAACGGTTACCTGTTCACTATTTCATGGTGACCTTCACTTTACCGTATCAATTGAGAGTGCTGGCAAGACATCAACCTAAAGCGATATATAACGGTATGTTTAAGGTGGCATCAGGGGTATTAAAGGATTTTGCCAACCGACAACGGCAAGGTGAACTTGGTTTTACCGCCGTGTTGCATACTCACAGCCGACAACGAAACTTGCACCCACATCTGCACATTATCGTGGCGGCAGGCCAATACGACGCGTCGAGGCAAACGTGGCACAAAGGCAACAAGCATTACCTCTTCAACGCGTTTGCTTTGGCCAAAGTATGGCGAGCAAGAATGCTAGAGGCCATTAATCAACACCCAACGTTGTGGTTGCCGAGTGGCATACCCAAACAATGGGTGGTCGATTGCAGACAAGTGGGATACGGTCAGGCTGCGTTGAGCTATTTGGCTCGCTATCTCTATCGTGGTGTGCTGCCTGATGAAGACATCATCAGTATCACAGATGATACTGTCACCTTCCGCTATAAAGAGAGCCAGACCAATGCATGGCGAACGCGCACCTTGCCCACTCTGAAGTTCTTACTGCTCATTTTGCAGCACGCGCTGCCCAAAGGGTTGCAGCGAGTACGAGATTACGGTTTTTTACGTGGTCAAGCACACGCCTTAAGAGCCCGCATTCAACTGTTGTTATTGAACTTGCTCTATATAATGCCGCCGCTAACCGCACCGATAAGAACCAAAGCAATACGAGTATGCCCTTGCTGTCAGCATCAGATGGCGTGTGTTGGAGTAAGTCGACCCATCTAGCCGAAAGGCATTGATAACAAGGAGAATGGCATTGACGAGAGCAGAGGAGATGTAACGACGAAAGAAACGAAAAATAGCTAACTGATTGATATGATTGCTATCGCAACCTTATCTTAGCTTCGCTCGCTTTGAGAAAAGCCTCAAAGAGATGTGCCCTTCAAGTTCAATCGTACAATTTACTTAATAAAGTGGCTTCGGGCTTGTTCAACACTCGGGATTTAGTGTTGGCTGCGCAACACCTTAATCCTTATTTGTTAGAACGGCGGTCAAACCACCTAAATTAACTTTATGCAGCCACCCTACCTCACAACGCCTGAATACAAAACGTAAAGAAACCGCTACTGAGATGAACTTAACAGTGCAAAGTTTAAGGCTGCAATCTGTGCGGACAGTTCCCTGCAATAGCACTCAACATTGCAGCCCTGCGAAACACTAAACAGAGCAATGCCGAAGCGGTAAAAAGCTGAAGCTTAAATAGTTTGATTTACAAAACCGAAGCTATCCTG
This sequence comes from Vibrio sp. 10N.286.51.B11, assembly GCF_041469245.1. Taxonomy (NCBI): domain Bacteria; kingdom Pseudomonadati; phylum Pseudomonadota; class Gammaproteobacteria; order Vibrionales; family Vibrionaceae; genus Vibrio; species Vibrio sp. 10N.286.51.B11. Next base: position 502,357 of record NZ_JBFRKI010000007.1, read on the forward strand.
CCGCTAGGGCAAAAGCATTTAAACTCGAATAAAATAGGTAAAGCGGCACACGCGAAAGGATAGATTTTTCAACCGCCTTCTAACGCCAAGCTAACGTGCCCGAAACCGTGGCATACACTTTTGCGAAGCAAAAATGCCACGCGTTAAGGGTCACTGTTGAGCGCCTTGTTATGAGCCTAGCTCAAGTACACACCAGACTGTCTTAATTGCTGCTTTAAATCTAACAGTTTGAACTGAGTAAAAATTAGCTGTGTAATAGTAATTGTACCCGTGAAGATTGATAGTACAGAGATTACCCAGTTCCATTCAACACCGACAAAAATATGCGGAGCGGCAAAGGCGAAAGCAAAAGAAAAGGCCGCGTTGATGGCTTGAATAAATTCGTTGCCGGATGCCTTATAGCTGTTGCTTGAACTATCATACGAGATTTTTACCTTAGAACCTGCGCGACGAAACTTGCAGTAAACTACGTCTTTTTGACCATCAAATGGAATATCGTTAAGTTCCAGGATATCCCTAACCTTATCTAACATTTGTCTTTCCTTGATGTATTGGCTCATAACAGCTATATTAGACAGAATAATTCTGCACTTAAATACAGAATTATTCTGTCTAGTATCTCAATGACGTAAACGATACCCCGTTTTTATGAAAACTAACAGTCACTTAAGCACTACAGCTCTCTGCCTACATCCCAAAATACAGAATTTTTCTATATAGCATGAATTGATGTGCCAAACTGAAACTCATGTATAGGTAGCCAGTTACAGTTTAATGAAAAAATCACCATTTCTATCGTATATACAAGAATACATGCTTGGACGGCACTATGCCCTTCGTACAACGGAGGCGTACATTTATTGGATTCACCAATACATTCTTTATCATGATAAAAAGCACCCAAAGAGCTTAACTTCCAGGCATGTAGAAGATTTCCTAACGCATCTGGTTGTTAACAAAAAGTCAGCGAGGAAAACGCAAAGTCTGGCTCTCAATGCATTAGTCTTTTTATACAAAGAAATTATTCAAGAACCCATAGAGCTTGATATGCAGTTTCGGCGCTCAGATAAATCACGAAAATTGCCAACAGTCATGACTCCAGAAGAGATTGGAAGGCTATTCAATCACTGTTCACCTAACTACAAATTACCTTATCAATTAATGTATGGTTCAGGGTTGCGTTTAATGGAGTGTCTACGCCTACGTATACAAGATATCGATTATGCATATAAATCTGTACGTGTATGGCAAGGGAAAGGAGGTAAAAACCGCATAGTGACAATAGCACCAGAGCTTTTCCCCGCTATCAAACAACAGCAACAGAAATCCGCGAGTTACTATCATCAAGACATGAATGACACAGTTTTTTCTGGTGTATACATACCTGAAGCTCTCGCTAGAAAATACCCAAGCGCAGAAAGGAGCCTAAATTGGCAATTCCTCTTTCCTTCCGGTCGTTTGTCGCTAGATTTACAAACAGGCGAGCTACGTAGACACCATATTCACCCAACAGCGCTTCAAAAACACATTAAGGTAGCAGGCCAAAAAGCCAACATTGAGAAAAACATCTCGTGTCATACTTTAAGGCACTCATTCGCTACGCACCTTCTTCAAAGCGGAGCAGATATCAGAACCGTTCAAGAACAACTTGGGCACACCGATTTGAAGACAACGCAAATCTATACTCACATCATTGATAGAGGCGCCAATGGCGTTGTTAGCCCACTATCAAGAATATTCGTGAAATAACGATAACTGAAATTCGGATTCCGAATTCTGAAATGACTTCATAATCACGAAACAGGGCACTATCACCTGCTCTTAGGGCTGAGGCCTCTAGTCACTCCAAAAGCTCAATAACAATTTATGTGTGTGCTTTTCTCTGCAGCAATGGCTGCGTATCACCTCTTATTGTTGCGCCACCATTACCTATTTACAACTTTCATGGCGCTCACAACGCCCTAACACGCACAATAACGGGATGCCTAACAAACACATTATTAAACAGCGGCTTGCAGGTTTCCTACTCTCTACTTCGAGCTTTCGAAAAGAGATATTTCACAATTTTCATCAATAACAGTGTTCGAAAAAGAACATAGGTCTCAAAAACATACACACCATCAATATGAATAAGACTGCATGGTAAACTGCTTTTATAAAAAAGCAGGAATAAAGAATGATTACTAAGGACAGAGATTCAAAAATCGACAACAGTCTTCAACAGAAAGCTGGCGCAAAAGTAGAGCAAGATGTCGCGTTTTACTTACGCAGAGAGTTTGGAGATGCAAATGACGTTTTCATTATTAATGACCTACGCATACAGTTTAAAAATGAAACTGCTCAGATCGATCACTTAGTCCTTTATAACAAAGGATTTATCATTATTGAGTCGAAATCGATTCGTGGTGAGGTTAAGGTCAACAATCAACTCGAATGGAGCCGAACCGTAAGAGGGAATTGGACTGGAATGCCCTCGCCTATCGAGCAAGCTAAGTTACAAACCAAACTATTGAAAGCACTTTTAAATGACAACGCTAAGTCGTTACTAGACCGAATTGCATTTGTACAAGCGTACTTTGGTGGCCGCTGTTGGGATCAACTCTGTGCCGCGTCTAATGACGCTCTAATCGATCGAACTTCTATACCTAAAGATATATCGAAAAAGCTCATTAAAGCCGAATCTATTGGTAGCTGCGTTAAGAGTCTCATCAAAAAGCACCGCGTAGGTTCAATACTAAATCCGAATCCTACGTTTAATCGTGATGAACTGTACCGCCTAGTTCACTTTCTAAACGAACAACATGTGCCTACGTCTTCTCCAGCTCCCAAAGTACATATCGCAGAATTGAGCGAAACTGAAAAGGTAGACTTGATTCCAGCTCAAGAAACAATTGAAGAGGCCAAAGTTCCACAAATAAGGCATGGTTTTAATTGTAAGAAGTGTCAAAGCCCTCAGACCGAGCCGAGGTATGGAAAGTATGGGTATTACGTCTACTGCCCACAATGTAAGGTGAATACTGCAATGCGTATTAGTTGCCATTCTTGCCAATCTAATTCAGCTAAAGTCAGTAAGAAAAAGAACACGTACTCAATTGCATGCTCTTGTGGTGAAGGAACTCAAGTCGTATTTCCTTAATCTAATAATTCGGAATCCGAATTACAACGCAATTTAAAGCGATGCGGATTCAAATTCGGATTCCGAATTCCTCCAAAACTAAACAACTAACACAAATCACTTCTGACCACTTTTCGGCATAACCTCAACAGGTGGTACTTGGTGCCAAATAATGTCACTTGTACCTGTATAGATTTTTGTTGTTTTCGCGTTCGCATGTGCCATTCGCTCGGTAGCACTCTGCCCTTGCTGTTCAATCATTCGAGCAGCCAACCCTCGAATTTCATGATAGGTCGGCCTTAGCGATTTCTTTAGGTGACTATAAAGCCCTAAAGAGTCTCGAACCTTGCTGAACTCTTTACTTATATTGTGGTGATGTACTTGGTAAAGATGGTCCGTCTCTTTTGAAATACCACGTTGCTGCTGTTTGGGTTTACGGTGAACGATATAAGGGCAAATCAATCTCGATGTTTTAGAAAGGTCAACAATGTCTTTAATCGTCTGAGTGACAGGAATGGCGACGGTGGAAGCATCGGACTTTTTCACCTTTTCTCGATGAACATAAAGCATTCCATACACAGCATGCCCATCCACATACTCCACCTCTTTGTCAGGGTTCCAAAGAATCCCACAAACACCTTCACGTGGTTTGTATATACGATAACGAAGCCTATAGATCTCCCTCACAGCATGAGTTGTCTCAAGAGTTAGGCTCATTGCTACCTTCAGAAACAGTGGCGCAGCATCGTAGATCTTTTGATAGTTTTCGATATCTAGGTCGTGGCGGGCTTTTGTGTAATCTTCTCTGGTTAATCGACGCTGTTTTTTATTGAGTACAAAATTACTCTCAATAGCGCTCTCATCAGCAAGGTAGGAAAATACCTTTTTAAGGTTACTGATCTTATTGTTGAGCTGACGATTACTTAACTCTGAATAGTATTTCGAAAGGAACTCATTGATGTGCTGTAACTTGATCGATTTGGTTGGCAACCGCCCCATGAACTCATCAAGGCGGTAACAGTCCCTCTCCAAATTTCGATAAACGTCTTTGGAAAGCCGTTCTTCTTTCTTCACTCGAGACAACACTAATGGAAGCCACTCTTTTAAAGGCCGATTAAATTTGTCCTTTCGGCCTTTAGAGACAGCTTTGCGAAATGGGGTCATCTCAGAAAGGGAAAACGCGCTTCCTAGCTCAGGACGATATTGCAAGTTGTAAACATGCGCAGCTTGTATCGCTTCTTGCTCTACAGTCCCGATAGGAAATAGCTTCTTCACACCATCTACGGTCGTAAACCGAAATCGAGATTGACCCCTATGGCTCATTTTCACCAAGAATGGAGGGTAATGAGCCGTTTCTTTGCTTCTAGCTCTACCAACCATTTATGACTCCAAGAATCTTAGAAGTTCACTCACCCTGTCTGCAGGGTTCCCTATCTCGTCGTCAACACAGACTAAATATCGGCCCGTTGGCGTTCTAGTACCCTCAAGCTTGCCGTGTTTAATCCAGTTTATGATGGTGGTATTGCATATCCCTGAATCAGGGTAAAACTCATCAATAAATTGTCTAGGTCTGATTTTACGCGTCGCCATGTCGTTCTCCTTACCTTTCTCACTACATGAAAATTAAGATTTTTCATCTACTGGTAGAAAAACTATGCACGATTTTTTCAGTGACATTCTATTTGCGCAGCAATTAACGAAAAGGATTCCCGAAGCGTAAAACGATTCAACGAATCGATTTCAAGCCCACTTTAGGGTGGACTAATACAGTAGTACCAAGTTGCTAATCTATTGATTTTATTTGACTATTTCATTGGCCTTTTTAATCGTTTTTTAGGCCAATTAGAGCTTAACCACCAGCTATAAATACATGAAATTCATATAAATCAATATCATACAGCTAAGATTACTACCAACATCGGGGTTTCACCCTTTTTGAGCCCTCAAAAAACGTCCAAAACATCTTATCGAATCCAAACTAAAGATACCTACCCACGCGCTCTACTTCTTTCAAAGCAATACCATCGGCTGCTATACCAACAGGAGCTGAACCTAGTGAATACCACTTAACATCATCAGTCTCTTGAGCGGTGATATCTCCTTTCCAGTCACTCACGATAAAATAATGAATCAACTGAAGTTCCTTCGTAGGATGGTAAAGCGAACACAAGTATTGGTAATCAATCGGAACAACATTAAGCTCTTCATCAAGTTCACGAAACAGCGCCTGAACCTGGTTTTCACCGTGTTCAATATGGCCGCCAGGTATAGTGATTAAACCGGGATCGGTCTCCCTAGACTCACTACGCTTTTCTAGTAATACCTGCGATTCCTTCAGCATGATAAAAGAAACACACTCGTGGACATCCATCTAATTTTCCTAAAGCCGTTACAAAGGTAGTTAAGTTTGTTGTTCTAGCTTGTGTTAATGCTTAATTTACAACAAGCTTTTTACTCAGCCTTTCATACAATTCAAAAGCTTCTGTTTTAGATATCAAATTTCCGAGAGCGTATTGATGAGCTAGCTCAATATCGTCGCTTTGATTGGAGTAATAGCGCTTGGCGACTGCAGCGCACTGGCTCAGATTGGTGTACCAACTGCCGTCTTGCTCAGCCACAAAATAATACGCCGCTCGCACTAACTTTTTACCAATTACCTTAACGATATCCGCATCAGTCATTGTTTTGAAACTCGAGGGCATTTGCTTAAGAAAAGTCGATAAATCGCCATTAAGAGCTTGGGCTATTTCATTGCTGGGCTTATATCGTGGAAACTTTATAGATAGATCATTCCCCCAAATACAACAGCAACAATGCTTGAGCCAAAACTGCCAATGGAATTCTTCGTTGGGTTGCAGAACATCCCGCAGGAAGCCAGGATCGATATCAAGCTTGGTCACTTGCGGATAGGTTTGGGGTATGGTGTCTGAAAGTAGGTTAAAGACTTCCTTTTCTCTCTGACCAACAGGCGTAGCGAGTACGATAGAAACATCCAAATCAGATCGACCAACAATGGCCGTTCCTCTAGGCACGCTTCCATACAAGTAGATACCATCAACTTGACCTGGAAGTTCTCTTAGCAGCGAATCAACGACTGCTGACACCACTTCTTGAAATTCAGGCGCAATGTTCTTTGGCGAATAAAGATTTTGAATGAACCCGTCTCGATCGAGTCCTCTCGTTTGCTCTTGCACCTTGGGTTCCTATTTTAATCGTTATAATTAATCACACCGGATTCTGATGATGATTTGAGGAGTGCCAGTGGTTAAAGTAACATTAACTCTCGCTTAGTTTTATCGTCCAATTTTTCAATCGCGTAGCGAAAAGCAACTCTTGGTATTGCGGCATGCTTAGCGTTTAAATAACCAATAACCTGTTGAGGTTCCTTTTTACTGAGGACTTTAAGCATCCAACCATATCCTTTCTGCACGAGGTCATGTCCATCTTCTATCAATAGGTCTGCTACACAAAGCGGAGCCAACGCTGAGTATCGATTCTGATTGATCGGATAAATTAATATGACAGCAGCGGCTCTACGTACAGCAAAATTCGAATGTTCGCCCCATTTGGTTGTGAGTTCGAACAACTCATTGTATTGAGACAGTAACTCACCAAACGCATGAGTGCAGAAGTCATCACAATCATTCCAGTCAGTGACATACTCCATTAACCAATGCTCAAAGATTGGAAACGTTTCTTTCGAATATTGTTTTCTTACTCTAAATGCCCAGTCGTAAGCAATAACACCTAACGCCCAATCCCTTTCTTCAAGCAATTGAGTACACAGGGACAAAACATTAGAGATATCTTTATTTTTGATGGTTTTAAAAACGAGCGCCGATATAGATCGAACCTGCCCTGTTTTAACACTAGCCTCTGGATAACCAACGTCTGAAAGATGAAGCTTTACCGTTTCAACGATATTCATTAATTGCAAAACCTTCATAGAACTAAAATTAATATCAAAGTGAGATACACAGTACTTAAACCATACGCATGGGATTTATAAAATATAAGTTACCTTAATCACAACATTCATTATTGAGCATTTAAATTACCACTAAAACAAGGACATTCCCTTTGGTAATAGTAACTTATAATGCATACTAGCGACCTTAAAAAGAGGTGCTAAATGAAAAAGAACGGTTTTACACTTATTGAGCTTGTTGTCGTTATTGTGATCCTTGGAATACTCGCCGTCACTGCCGCTCCAAGGTTCCTCAACGTAAGTACCGATTCTCATATTGCAGTCGTTAAAGGTACTGGTGCTTCTTTTAAAACAGGGGTCGATCTTGCCTATTCAAAAAATTTAACCTCAAACGGTGGTGGTGCTTCCACGAATGTCCCTATCTATGATGACTCCGCGACCGGCCAGCTTGACTTCAATGAATGGGGATATCCAGCCCAGCAATGGCACTTACCTGAAGAATCTCCAAGATTAGATAACGCTGAAGATTGCATTTCGGTATGGGGCGCACTGCTCCTCGATCCACCTAGTATTTCAAGTTTCAATTCACCAGAAGAAACCGACTACATTGCTGAATATATACAGACGGATCAGTGTATCTATCATTATCGAGTCGTACCGGGAATTTCCATTGACTACAACTCAATGAATGGTGACGTCACTGTAGACGATGAGCCAGATAACTAAGCGCTAAATGTTGGTCTTTCAGAGTACTTGGGAATTTACGGTTTCTCTCAATAAAAGTGCCACACATTAAGAATCAACAGCACACATTTAAGACTGGCTTATTTTGGCGTAAACGAGCGTGCTGTCCATATCTCCTGATGGCAAACGTCGATCATTGGCTAAGCGATCTTCAAGTTGATAGCCACATCGTTTGGCCACGGCCTGACTTTTAAGATTCGAGCCTGCCATCCTAATTTCGACTCTTTTCGCACCTTTTTGAGTGAATGCATATTCTTCGATAATTCGGACAGCTTCACTCACGTAACCCAAGCCCGTTTTTGATGTTTGCAACCAGTAGCCGATTTCAAAGTAAGGGACAGTATCGTCTCTGATCATAAAGCCAATAGCCCCGATAGAGGAAGAGCTAACGCAGCAATACCCTTCCCCCAATAGTCGGAGTTATAAATGACTACTCCGACTTCAAGCCAACGTGTCTCTTCACACTCCCAATAACAACTGACGGTTCCTACAGGCACATCGTCTACAACCACCAACTGTAAGTCGGATCCATTGAGTAACCGTTGAAACGAACGGCTTTCAAACTCTTCTAGTGATGGCGGTGAGTATGGAAAATAAGGGCCGTTAAACTTCGTCCACTCATCGTTTGAGATAACCAAGGAATAAATGGCTGCCAATTCGCTTGGCATGGCGGGCCTAATACTTACCTGCATTTTCTCTCCTTGGTTTGGTGCTTAGGTATGGTTCTTGGTCTAAGTTCTAGAGGGATTAGTCGCGACCACAGCAGTCATTAATCTCATAATAACCATTAATAATAAAGTAACTAAATCGGATGACTACCAATCTAGCAGCTAGGCAATCATGGGGTTAAATAAGCTTGTGCGAACTCTCTAAGCACTCTCGCATTATTGTGGTATTTGCTATCCCCGCACTTTGTGCCATCTACTCTGATGTCCGGGCTGGAATATGCAGGTATAACATCTCGCTCATAAGACATCACTGTGCCTCTGTCAGCACAAATTGTACCGAATGAATATTGAGGAGCTCTTGGATACGTTCCAGAAATGTAACTTTCTATACTATCAAAATCTTTCAATAACGTTTTATAGTCATGATTAGCACCACTTAAATGGCCAATTTCATGCTCCATTAAGTAATCAGGGCAGTTTATCGCTAAAGAAAAAAAGTAGGATACCGAAGAAGACATACCACAATAATCAGACTCAAAGCTAAAATTATAATTAGAAAATACTATCCCAGTAAAAATGGGGACGCCGTCTTCTGTTGTTTCTGGAATCGGTTCTTCCATCGAGAGTTTTAATAACCTCTCTGCTGCGCCCAAATCTTGAAACCAAAGGCTGTCGATTTCAGACGTATAAGTCACCTTGTAGTGGTCAACTGATA
>NZ_JBFRKI010000008.1:0-34588 GCF_041469245.1 Vibrio sp. 10N.286.51.B11
ACGACCGCAGCAAATCTTTATAGTCATACTGAATATTGGTGATTCAATATAACGTTGTCTTTTCTTTCTCGAAGAAAGAATGGTGGCTACTGCGGGATTTGAACCTGCGACCCCATCATTATGAGTGATGTGCTCTAACCAACTGAGCTAAGTAGCCATCTGAGAGCGAGACAATATAATATAATCTTGCTTTCAATGCCATTATCTTTTTAAAGATAATTACACTTTAAATTGTGGCTGGGCTACCTGGATTCGAACCAGGGAATGCCGGCATCAAAAGCCGGTGCCTTACCGCTTGGCGATAGCCCAACAATGATATCTTAAACACATTCTAAATATGGTGCGGTCGGAGAGACTTGAACTCTCACACCTCTCGGCGCCAGAACCTAAATCTGGTGCGTCTACCAATTCCGCCACGACCGCGTTATTTCCTAAAAACTCTTTGTTACTAAAGACAAACTTTAATATCAAATAGAGTGCTTAGGAAATGGTGGCTACTGCGGGATTTGAACCTGCGACCCCATCATTATGAGTGATGTGCTCTAACCAACTGAGCTAAGTAGCCATTTCCATATTGTTGCTCATTTCGAAACGTTGCCGCTTCGCTGTGAACGGGGCGCATTATGCGGAGTTGAGTGAAACCCGTCAACTTTTTTTTTGAATAAATCGCGAATAAACATCTGTTCGGTTTCTTTTTAGGCAAAGAGGCGTATTTGTCGACAAAAAACAGGTCTAAAAGGCGATATATATAGGAAGTTAAGTTTCTGGTGAGAGACAATTTAGAAAGGGGAAAAACAAAAAGGCCAGTGAATTCACTGGCCTTTTTTCTAGATGTTTAATCAGAATTATACATTGAAGCGGAAGTGAACAACGTCACCATCTTTAACGATGTATTCTTTACCTTCAAGGCGCCATTTACCTGCGTCTTTCGCACCGCTCTCACCGTTAAATTCGATGAAGTGATCGAATCCAACAACTTCAGCACGGATGAAACCTTTCTCGAAGTCTGTGTGGATCTTACCCGCTGCTTGTGGCGCAGTTGCACCTACAGGGATTGTCCAAGCACGAACTTCTTTAACACCAGCTGTGAAGTAAGTCTGAAGAGTCAGTAGTTCGTAACCAGAGCGGATCACTCGGTTAAGACCTGGTTCTTCGATACCCATATCCGCAAGGAACTCTTCGCGATCTTCGTCATCAAGCTCAGAAAGCTCTGATTCGATTGCTGCACAAACAGCAACAACAACGTTGTTTTCGTTTTCTGCGTATTCACGAACAGCGTCTAGGTATGGGTTATTTTCAAAACCATCTTCTGCAACGTTTGCGATGTACATTGTTGGCTTAAGCGTTAGGAAGTTTAGGTAGCCGATTGCTGCCGCTTCTTCTTTGCCAAGTTCAACAGTACGTGCCATACCACCTTCAGTTAGAACTGGAAGTAGCTTTTCTAGTACAGTGATTTCGAATTTAGCGTCTTTGTCGCCGCCTTTCGCTTTCTTCGCGTTACGTTGAATTGCACGCTCACAGCTGTCTAAGTCAGCCAGTGCAAGTTCTAGGTTGATCACTTCGATATCTTCAATTGGAGATACTTTGCCAGCAACGTGAACAATGTTTTCATTTTCAAAGCAGCGTACAACGTGACCGATAGCGTCAGTTTCACGGATGTTAGCTAGGAATTTGTTACCAAGACCTTCACCTTTAGATGCGCCAGCAACTAGGCCCGCGATATCTACGAATTCCATTGTCGTTGGAAGGATCTTCTGTGGATTAACAATTTTTGCTAATGCATCTAAGCGTAGATCTGGAACCGGAACGATACCTGTGTTTGGTTCGATCGTACAAAATGGAAAGTTTGCTGCTTCGATGCCTGCTTTAGTCAGTGCGTTAAACAGAGTTGACTTACCAACGTTTGGTAGACCAACGATGCCACATTTAAAACCCATGATATAAACCTTATTCTGCTTTGAACGTATGTAAGCGATTTTGTGCTTTTGGTAGGCCATCTTTTAATAAGATGTCTAGGCTGCGAACCGATTCGTCAACGACGGCCTCGATACACTCTTGCTCTTTTTGAGGAGCTTTGCCTAATACATAACCTGCAACTTTATCTTTGTGTCCTGGATGGCCGATGCCTAATCTAAGACGATAGAATTCTTTATTGTTACCCTGCTTGCTGATGATGTCTTTCAGACCATTATGTCCGCCATGACCACCACCTTTTTTAAACTTTCCAATACCAGGAGGCAGATCTAACTCATCGTGAGCGACCATGATCTCTTCTGGTTTAATTTGGTAGAACTTTGCTAAGGCTGCAACTGCTTTGCCTGACAAGTTCATAAAAGTCGTTGGGATCAGCAAACGAAGATCTTCACCGTGAACCATGATACGACCCGTTAGGCCAAAGAACTTTGGTTCGTTCTTTAGTGTCACGTTATGTACACGCGCTAATTCTTCAACTACCCAAGCGCCCGCGTTGTGGCGAGTTTTGGCGTATTCTGGACCTGGATTAGCCAGTCCAACGAGAAGTTTTATTTGTTGGCTCAAGGTATGGATCTCTCTTGGGATTTCAAAAAGCGCCGTATGATATCACAGTTTATGAAAAAGGTGCGAGCTAGCTGATAGCTGCGCGATTATTCCTGTTTGTGATAACTAGCAGTGCAATATTACTCAGACATAAAAAAAGCACTTCATTGACTGAAGTGCTTAATATCTTTCTCTCGCGTGTTTCTAAAACCAAGCTTTTGTAAAAAAAGCTATTGGGCTTTGATTAGTTGAACATCGCTGAGATTGATTCTTCGTTGCTGATACGACGAATCGCTTCAGCAAGCATGCGAGAAAGGCTAAGTGTTGTCACTTTACCCGTCGCAGCCATCTCTGGAGATAGAGAGATAGAATCCGTTACGATAACTTGGTCTAGAACAGAGTTCTTGATGTTGTTCGCAGCAGTACCAGAGAAAACAGCGTGAGTTGCGTAAGCGAATACACGCTTAGCACCGCGCTCTTTTAGCGCTTCAGCTGCTTTACATAGTGTGCCACCCGTATCGATCATGTCATCAACGATCACACAGTCACGGCCTTCAACATCACCGATTAGGTTCATTACTTCAGAAACGTTAGCACGTGGACGACGCTTATCAACGATAGCGATGTCAACATCACCTAGCGCTTTAGCAGTAGCACGAGCACGTACAACACCACCAAGGTCTGGAGAAACCACAACTGGGTTTTCTAAGCCACGGTTCGCCATGTCTTCTAGAAGAACTGGAGTGCCGAAGATGTTATCAACAGGTACATCGAAGAAGCCTTGGATTTGCTCTGCGTGTAGGTCGATAGTAAGAACGCGGTCAACGCCAACGTTAGAAAGGAAATCTGCAACAACTTTTGCAGTAATTGGCACACGAGCAGAACGTACACGACGATCTTGACGGGCATAACCGAAGTAAGGGATTACAGCAGTAATACGGCCAGCTGAAGCACGGCGCATTGCGTCAATCATTACCACCAATTCCATTAGGTTGTCATTGGTTGGTGCACAAGTTGATTGAATCAGGAATACATCGCTACCACGAACGTTTTCATTGATTTGAACAGCGACTTCGCCATCAGAAAAACGGTCTACAGTAGCATCGCCAAGAGAGATGTATAGACGATCAGCAATACGTTGGGCTAGTTCAGGTGTTGCGTTACCAGCAAATAGCTTCATATCAGGCACGGTGGAAACCTCGGGTTGCGTCCAGTTTTAAATAGATTGTGGGTGGGCTGATTGGTATTCAGCCAGAGTTTCTTTTAAAGGAGAAATGTTTCTTCCTTTCGCTACGAAAGCGGAAACTGTGTCAGGCAGTTGTTCTCGCACCAATTCGGCTTCTTTTTTGCTGTTAAATTCAGCAAAAACGCACGAACCTGTACCAGTCAATCTCGACGGCGCGTATTGTAGCAGCCATGAAAGTTGCTTATCAACCTCTGGGTACAGCATTCGCACAATTTTTTCGCAATCGTTTACGTATTCTTGCTCTAGAAGCGTTGCTAGCGCTCGCTTTGGCGTATTTCGAGTTAATTCTGAATGTTTGAATATGTCTGCAGTTGCTATGCTCACTTGAGGTTTGGCGACTAGATACCATTTTTCATCCGGATTAGCTGGTGACAATTGTTCTCCAACCCCTTCAGCAAAGGCGGCGTGGCCTCGAACGAAGACAGGAACGTCAGCACCAAGCTTCAAACCGATCTCGGCGAGTTGATCGTCTGACAGGTTGAGTTGCCATAAATAATTCAGAGCGACCAACACGGTTGCTGCATTTGAAGAGCCTCCGCCAATACCGCCACCCATAGGCAGTACTTTCTTGAGTTCAATATCGGCACCGAAACAGGTTGAGGTATATTGCTGTAGCGCAGTAGCGGCTTTCCAGATCAGGTTGTCTTCAAGTGCTACCCCAGGGATTTCTGGTGTGATTGTGATCGAGCTAGTTTCTGAGTTTGCGGTAACCGTCAGTTCATCACCAAAATCGACAAACTGAAATAAAGTTTGAAGTTCGTGATAGCCATTGTCACGTCGACCAGTGATATAGAGAAATAAATTCAGTTTAGCCGGAGAAGGCCAATGGGTTGGCGTTGTTATCATCTTTTCAGTGTCCACTTCGAAACTACAATGTTGATTTTGTTATTGTCTTGCTTGAATGACAATCGAGTAGGGAGTGGGATTATCTCTACCTTAGTGTTGTCTTCACCCGATAGTTGCTTATTCGGCATCTCTGTATTGCGATAGTTAGCAAAACTCAGTGTCCATAATTGGTTGCTGACTTGTTTGGTGAGAGATTCAAGCGTGTTGGTCGTGTTCAATTGGTAGCTATCGGCTTGGTCTGGAATGCCAAGGAACCATTGTGGCAGGTGATCAATAGGGATCTGTAAACCTGTCAGCTGCTCAACCAAGACTGAAGCGCTCGCATGAGTAAATACTTGATCGCCATAGGTCACGACTTTTGCACCCGATGGATCTATGGTTAGGTTCAGTGCAGTTTGACCGAGAAAAGTAGTGAGCCTTAATTGACTTTGATTTGGTGAATGTTTCCAAATGAAATTTAGGCTTTGGCGCTGCTCTGGAGAAATGTAGGCGAGCTTGCCCGAGGCTTGGTAGTTTTCTATCTGTAGAAGTCGGTTTTGGTGACTTTGCCACTCAACACTGGTCGGTTGTTCAGGTATAGACGAGCAACCCACCATAATTATGGTCATAAAAATAAGAGACGTGATTCTACGAAGTTTGCTCATATTTGCTCACAACTTGTTCAAATTTATCTAAAAAACGCTTCAACTATAGCATTGAATTCACGAACTCAGGAAAACAAATCCCGCTTGCTCTTTAAATAGAGCCATGCATCAAGTAAAATTCGCCCCTTGTTTCCATTCCCTGATCGAGAACTTCTGATACATGTCTTTGCTTGCCGTAGGTATCAATCACAATACAGCGTCGGTTGAATTGCGAGAAAAAGTCGCTTTTGGTCCAGATAAATTATCTGAGGCACTCAAGCAACTTAACGCAAATGCACACGTGAATGGAAGTGTCATACTTTCTACCTGTAATCGAACTGAAGTGTATTGCGACGTTAAAGGCGTGGCTAAAAACAAACTCATCGATTGGTTGTCGGTTTTCCATCAAGTTAGCCCAGAAGAGCTAAAGCCAAGCCTTTATATCCATGAAGAGCAGGCGGCGATTAAACACTTAATGCGCGTTGCTTGTGGTTTGGACTCTTTAGTCTTGGGTGAACCGCAGATCTTAGGTCAGGTGAAGCAAGCGTATACGGACTCGCGAGAGAACAAATCCGTTGATGCTTCAATGGAAAAACTATTCCAGAAATCATTTTCTGTTGCGAAGCGTGTTCGAACTGAAACTGAAATCGGCGGAAGCGCGGTTTCTGTAGCTTACGCAGCCTGTACCTTAGCCAAGCATATTTTTGAATCCATCGCAGATTCAACCGTGTTACTGGTTGGTGCGGGTGAAACCATTGAACTGGTGGCTAAGCACCTTTCGGCGAATGGCTGTACAAAAATGATTGTGGCGAACCGAACTCGAGAACGTGCTCTAGGGCTAGCAGAAGAATTTGGTGCTGAAGTGATCAGCTTGAATGAGATCCCTGATCATCTTCATCGAGCGGACATCGTAATTAGCTCAACCGCAAGTCCATTGCCTATTATCGGTAAGGGTATGGTTGAGACTGCTCTAAAAACAAGAAAGCATCAGCCGATGTTATTGGTTGATATTGCCGTTCCACGTGATGTGGAATCGCAGGTTGGTGATCTAAATGATGCCTACCTTTATTCGGTTGATGATTTGCAGTCGATTGTTGATGGCAATATCGAACAACGTAAAGTTGAAGCGATTCAAGCTGAAGCGATCGTCAGTGAAGAAAGTGCCGCGTTCATGAGTTGGATGCGCTCTTTACAAGCGGTAGACAGTATTCGAGATTACCGTAAATCGGCTAACGAAATCCGCGAAGAATTATTAAGTAAAAGTTTACAATCGCTTGCCGCTGGCGGTGACCCTGAAAAAGTTTTACTCGAGCTCAGCAATAAGCTCACAAACAAATTGATCCATGCTCCAACGCGCGCACTTCAAAGTGCAGCTGAGCAAGGAGAACCTGCAAAATTAATGGTCATTAGACAGAGTTTGGGCTTAGAAAACCCTCAATAATATTAGACCTCCAACAAGATAAGACATTATGAAAGCCTCGATTCTAGTAAAGCTTGAAACACTTGTTGAACGCTATGAAGAAGTTCAACATCTACTTGGTGATCCAGATGTAATCGGGAATCAAGACAAATTCCGTGCACTTTCGAAAGAATACTCTCAACTTGAAGAAGTGACAGCTTGCTTCCAGTCATACCAGCAAGCGAAAGAAGATCTAGAAGCTGCTGAAGAGATGGCAAACGAAGACGACGCAGAAATGCGTGAAATGGCTCAAGATGAAATCAAAGATGCGAAAGCAGCAATTGAGCGTCTGACTGATGAGCTACAGATTCTTCTTATTCCAAAAGATCCAAACGATGAGCGTAACTGTTTCCTAGAAATCCGCGCAGGTGCGGGTGGTGATGAAGCAGGTATCTTCGCGGGCAACCTGTTCCGTATGTACTCTAAGTTTGCTGAGAAGAAAGGTTGGCGTGTTGAAATCATGAGCAGCAATGCTTCTGAGCAAGGCGGCTACAAAGAGATGATCGCTAAGGTTAGTGGCGACGCTGTTTACGGCACCATGAAGTTTGAGTCAGGCGGTCACCGTGTACAACGTGTACCTGAAACCGAATCTCAAGGCCGTGTTCACACGTCAGCATGTACGGTTGCGGTTATGCCTGAGATCCCAGAAGCGGATCTTCCAGAAATCAAAGCGGGCGACCTTAAAATTGATACTTTCCGTGCATCAGGCGCGGGTGGTCAGCACGTTAACACCACGGATTCAGCAATCCGTATTACTCACTTACCAACGGGTACAGTAGTAGAGTGTCAGGACGAGCGTTCTCAGCATAAAAACAAAGCGAAAGCGATGGCTGTTCTTGCTGCTCGTATTGTTCAAGCAGAAGAAGAGCGCCGCGCGGCAGCGGTTTCTGATACACGTCGTAACCTACTAGGTTCGGGTGACCGTAGTGACCGTATTCGTACGTACAACTACCCACAAGGCCGTGTTTCGGATCACCGTATCAACCTTACAATTTACCGTCTTAACGAAGTACTTGAAGGTGACATGCAAAGCTTGCTTGATCCTGTACTTCAAGAGCACCAAGCCGATCAGCTTGCTGCACTTGCAGAGAACAACTAACCAGTATGCAGTCAGCATATACGGTTGAAAGTGCTTTAAAAGCAGCAATCGTAAAGCTTCAAGAGGGTGATAACACATCACCCTCTATTGATGCCGCGGTACTGCTTTGTCACGCCTTAGATAAACCAAGATCTTACCTACTGACTTGGCCTGAGAAGCATCTCACCTCTGAGCAAGAGTCTGAATTCAATGCCCTTCTAAAACGTCGCTTAACCGGTGAGCCTGTGGCTTACATTATCGGTGAGCGTGAGTTTTGGTCACTGCCGTTAAAAGTTTCCCCTTCTACATTAATCCCACGCCCAGATACCGAGCGTTTGGTTGAAGTAGCGTTGGATAAAACCTTTGGCAAGCAAGGCGCGATTCTCGATTTAGGGACAGGTACAGGTGCTATCGCGTTAGCATTGGCGTCTGAGATGCCGAATCGACAGGTGACGGGTATTGATCTTCGCCCTGAAGCGCAGCAGCTTGCGACAGAGAATGCACAGCGTCTCAACATCACCAATGCGACTTTTTTGCATGGTAGTTGGTTTGAGCCTTTGAGCTCTGAAGGCGTTGTGAAATTCTCTCTGATTGTTTCTAACCCGCCATACATTGAGAAGAATGATCCTCATTTGTCTCAAGGCGATGTGCGTTTTGAGCCGATCACAGCACTGGTTGCTGAAGAGAAAGGGCTTGCAGATATTCGATACATTTCTGAAAACGCACGTGGCTTTTTGGAAAATGAAGGTTGGTTAGCATTTGAACACGGCTATGACCAAGGTTTGGCAGTTCGTGAGATTATGCAGGCGCTCGGTTATCTCGATGTTGTCACAGAGAAAGATTACGGTGGTAATGACCGAGTGACATTGGGTCGTTACTGTTCATAGTTAGTGATTGTTAATCGTCTTGTGAGCAATGGATGATGAACTTGCTAAATTGATACCTTTAACTCGACAATACATTTAACCCGATAATGCATTTAACGCAGAAATACAGAGATTTTATGCAGAACTACAGAGCATTAACGGGTATTGTGAGGCTCGTGTTAACGAAAGCACATATAAAAATATAAAGGAATACCATGTACGAAGGTCTAAAACATTTTCACCTATTAACGATTGCTATAAGTGCGCTACTTCTCTCGATTCGTTTCGCTCTTATGATGGCTAACTCACCTAAGCTTAAGCATCCTTTCTTGCAGCGTTTCCCTCATATCAATGACTCGTTGCTATTGCTATCGGGTATTGGTTTGATTTTCATCACTGGCTTTATTCCATTTACACCAGCAGCACCATGGTTAACCGAAAAACTAACTTGTGTTATGGCTTACATCGCATTAGGTTTCTTTGCGCTTAAGCTAGGTAAAAACAAGCTACTGAGAGTATTCTCTTTCTTTGGTGCGCTAGGCTGGTTAGCGATGGCAGGCAAAATCGCAATGACCAAGACACCAACATTTTTCGGTTAATTATCTCCTTATTTCGGTTAACTATCTATGTACGAATTTTTTGATGAAGACTTTGACCAGCTAGAATTAGCTGAAGGTGCATTGATCTTAAATAAAGCGATTAACCCAGAAACTCAAGACAGTTGGGCAGAGCAAGAGCTGGCGAGATTGTTAAAAGACGCCGAGTTTGCTTTGGTTAATGAAACCGATGAACAGCAGAAGTTTGAATTTTTTATTCGACTATTCTTTTATGAATGGGGCTTTGCTGGCGATAAAGATGCGTATTTCTCTTCGGAAAACGCGTTCATCGATAAAGTGCTTGAGAGAAAGAAAGGCATTCCAGTGAGTCTGGGGGCGATCTTTCTTTTTCTAGGTCGCAAGCTAGGCTTTCCTGTAGAGGGCGTCTCTTTTCCGACTCAATTCTTACTTAAAGTAAGTTGGTACGGGCAAGCTGCGGCCTACATTAACCCTTATAACGGTGAGTACGTTGGCGAACAAACGCTGCGAGCATGGCTAATTGGCCATGATGGCCCATTAGCTAAGGTGAAACCTGAGCACCTAGAAGTCGCCGACCACCCAACGATTATTGGTAAGTGGTTAGCCCTGCTCAAGAGTGCACTGCTGCGAGAAGAGCGTTATACACTTGCATTGAAGTGTACCGATCTTGCGTTAACGTTTGTGCCGGATGATCCGTATGAAATCCGTGACCGCGGTTTTATCTATCAGCAGCTAGACTGTCACCAAGTGGCCGCAACCGATTATCAATACTTTATCGACCAATGCCCAGATGACCCTGCATCTGAGTTACTGAAATCTCAAGTGAACGTCATGAACGAAAAGACAGTGGTAGTTCACTAATTAATAATTATTTAGAGAGAATATGATGGAACAAAAAACAGTTCACATTGGCGATATGCCAATTGCTAACGACAAGCCATTTACGCTATTTGCAGGCATGAACGTTCTTGAATCTCGTGATCTTGCTATGCAGATCTGTGAGCACTATGTAAAAGTAACCGAGAAGCTGGGCATCCCTTACGTATTTAAGGCGTCTTTTGATAAAGCGAACCGCAGCTCAGTTCATTCATACCGTGGTCCAGGAATGGAAGAAGGTCTCAAAATCTTCCAAGAGCTGAAAGATACTTTCGGCGTGAAGATCATTACTGATATCCACACAGAAGCTCAAGCTCAGCCAGTTGCGGATGTGGTTGATGTAATCCAACTACCTGCATTCCTAGCTCGTCAAACTGATCTTGTTGAAGCAATGGCTAAGACTGGCGCAGTAATCAACGTGAAGAAGCCTCAGTTCATGAGCCCGAATCAAGTTGGCAACATCGTTGATAAGTTCGCTGAGTGCGGTAATGACAACATCATCCTTTGTGAGCGTGGCGCTTGCATGGGTTACGATAACCTTGTTGTGGATATGCTTGGCTTTGGCGTAATGAAGAAGTCTTCAAACGGTAGCCCAATCATCTTCGACGTGACGCACTCTCTACAAATGCGTGACCCATCAGGTGCTGCATCTGGCGGTCGTCGTGAGCAAACGGTTGAACTTGCTAAAGCGGGTCTTGCTACGGGTATTGCGGGTCTGTTCATTGAAGCTCACCCAAACCCAGACCAAGCTCGTTGTGATGGCCCATCTGCGCTACCTCTAGACAAACTAGAGCCGTTCTTGAAGCAGATGAAAGCACTTGATGACCTTATCAAAGGCTTTGAGCATATTGATATTAAATAATTGAGATGGATGTGAAGTAACGGAAACGTTATTTAACAAAGTTGATCTAAGAAAGCCCAGTTCTCTGAATTGGGCTTTTTTTTATCTCGTAAAATCAGCCGAACATAAACCGTTCATTTAAAGAGTTGTTAACGTGGCGGGTTATTACCTAAGAAACTCTTATATGAGTGTGAGGTCAGTCCTGTTTGCAGTAAATTGCTGATATTCATCACACTTTGTAAGTAAACGATTGCTTGTGATGCAGGGGAAGTTTGAGTGTAATCTCATAATTTTGTTACACTTAACTGTTGACCTATGCGTGACCAATTCGACATAAATATGAAATCGTCGTGTTACATCTAGAATGTTAATTTAAGATTAGTCATGTTGAAGTCTTATTGTTCGAACTCCAGGAAAGGGGTCGCAATAGATTATAAAAAGCAGTGGATTCCCTAAAAAGTTCAAAGGTATGACAATGAAGCAACGCCTTATTCTAAAGACAGCACTAAGTGCTGCAATCCTAGCTACTCTAGCTGGGTGTGCGTCTCAATCAGCTCATGATTGGAACCAAGACGAAACTTACAAGCTAACGATTCTTCACACAAACGATAACCATGGTCGTTTCTGGCAGAATAAATACGGCGAATACGGCATGTCTGCACGTAAAACGCTAGTTGACCAACTTCGTTCAGAAGTTGAAGCAGAAGGCGGTAGCGTGTTGCTTCTATCTGGCGGTGACATCAACACGGGTGTTCCAGAGTCAGACCTTCAGGACGCAGAACCTGATTTTAAAGGTATGAACAAAATTGGTTACGATGCAATGGCATTGGGTAACCACGAGTTTGATAACTCTTTAGACGTACTAGAAAAGCAGATTGACTGGGCTAATTTCCCAATGCTATCTGCAAACATCTACGATAAAGCGACAGGTGAACGTAAGTTCCAAGCTTACGAGATGTTCGAAAAGCAAGGCATCAAGATTGCGGTTATTGGTTTAACAACTGAAGATACTCAAAAGATTGGTAACCCTGAATTTATCGCAGGCATCGACTTCCGTGATCCTAAAGAAGAAGCGAAGAAGCTAATCGCTGAACTTAAAGAAACAGAAAAACCTGATCTAATCTTTGCTGTGACTCATATGGGTCACTACGAGAACGGTCAACGTGGTGTTAATGCTCCGGGTGACGTCGCACTTGCTCGTTACCTAAACGAAGGCGATCTAGACATGATCGTTGGTGGTCACTCTCAAGAGCCTGTATGTATGGAAGGCCCTAACGTTGCGAAGAAAAACTTCAAGCCGGGTGATGAGTGTAAGCCTGACGTACAGAATGGTACTTACATCGTTCAAGCTCATGAGTGGGGCAAGTACGTAGGTCGTGCTGATTACGAATTCCGTAACGGCGAACTAGAAATGGTGAGCTACGACCTGATTCCAGTTAACCTTAAGAAGAAAGTTAAGATTGACGGTAAGAAGCAACGTGTTCTTATTCAAGATGAAATCGCACAAGACCCAGAGCTACTTGAATTCCTACGTCCTTTCCAAGAGCAAGGTCAGGCACAGCTAGAAGTTCAAATCGCTGAGACAAATGGCAAGCTTGAAGGCGATCGTAACGTCGTTCGTTTCCAACAGACCAACCTAGGTCGTTTGATTGCGACTTCTCACATGGAGCGTGCAAAAGCAGACTTCGCTGTGATGAACTCTGGTGGCGTTCGTGACTCAATTGAAGCCGGTAATGTTACTTACAAAGATGTACTGAAGGTACAGCCTTTTGCAAACATCCTGACTTACACAGACATGACGGGTAAAGAAGTTCTGGATTACCTAAATGTAGTAGCGACTAAACCAATCGATTCTGGTGCTTACGCTCAGTTTGCTGGTATCTCTATGACAGTAGCGAACGGTGAAGTATCGAATGTATTCATCGGTGGCAAACAGCTTCGTCTAGACGAAACTTACCGTTTCACAGTACCAAGCTTTAACGCTGCTGGTGGTGACGGTTACCCTAAACTGTCTGATCACCCAGGTTACGTAAATACTGGTTTTGTTGATGCTGAAGTACTGAAAGAGTACCTAGAAGCAAACAGCCCGGTTGACGTGAACAAGTACGCGCCTTCAGGCCAAATGGTTTACAAGTAATTGAATCCAAGCAATTGTATCAATAGGTGCTAAATTAGATTGACTCTAGCACCATGATAAATTTAACTAAAGCGACGCCTCGGCGTCGCTTTTTGTTTATCTATCGTTTGGATTTGTTATGACCCCAGCAATCAATCTCGCCAAGAAAAAGAAAATCGCTCATAGCGTGCATCAGTACCATCATGATGCCAATAATACGAACTATGGTTTAGAAGCCGTTGAAGCGCTTGGTCAAGATCCCAAACGTGTATTCAAAACGCTGTTGTTCTGCTTGAATGGTGTGGCGAAAGATTTGGCAGTCGCCGTTATTCCTGTCGACCAGAAGCTAAACCTAAAGCTGGCAGCAAAAGCGGCGAAAGGCAAAAAAGCAGAGATGGCTGATCCAGATATTGCTCAGAAAACCACGGGTTATGTCGTGGGGGGAATTAGTCCGCTTGGTCAGAAGAAAGCACTACCTACCTTCGTTCATTCCAGTGCGACAGGTTTTGAAACGATATGTGTGAGTGCAGGTAAGCGTGGGCTAGAGATTGAATTAGACCCAAAAGACTTAACACTGCTGACTCGCGGCCAGTTTGCTGATCTATGTTTATAGATTGTTGTCATGATGATAAAACTATCGAATGACAAACAAAAACGCCCGCTAGACTAATCTAGCAGGCGTTTTTATATCGAGTGTCTCGTCTTACTGATTCAGACTACTTCTTCAGACCTAAAGTACCACCAACACGCTTTGGTGCAGGTTTGTTCGGTCTGTTTGAATCTTGGCTGCGGTTTGCCGGCTTACCGCTTCTACGATCTGTGCGATTGCGATCTGTGCGATTGCGATCCGAACGGTTTCTATCTGAATTAGAACGCTCTGAACGAGAGTTCGATTTCCAGTTCTCGGTATTACCACCGCTTTCACCATTTGATGAATTGCGGCCACGCTTTGAGTTAGGTGCATGACGGAATTCATCCGCATTGTTACCGCGGTAAGTGCGAGTACGGTTCTCGTTTTGATTACGGCGCGCTGTTGAAGCTTGGTTCTCTTCACGGCTATCAAAAAGTTTCGCGTCAGTCGCTTTGCGAATGCGTTGACCTTTCGCGTTCATTTTTGACGCATCTTCCGTACTTACTGAGCCTTCACACATCGCTAAAATTTCAGTGATCTCTTCGTCGCTCAGGTAGCGCCATTTGCCGTTAGGAATACCGTCTAGTGAGATATTCATAATACGAACACGGCGTAGCTTAAATACTTCATAACCGAGCGCTTCACACATACGGCGAATTTGGCGGTTAAGGCCTTGTGTTAGCGTAATTCGGAATGAGAACTTAGTCTCTTTCTCTACTTTACATGGCAAAGTGACTGTATCGAGAATGTGAACGCCAGCGCCCATTTGCTTCAAGAATTCCGTCGTAATCGGCTTATCTACACGCACCACGTATTCTTTCTCGTGGTTGTTACCTGCACGTAGGATCTTGTTTACGATGTCGCCGTCATTGGTTAGGAAGATAAGGCCATCAGAAGGCTTATCTAGACGACCAATCGGGAAAATGCGCTTGTGGTGGCCAATAAAGTCGACGATGTTGCCAGGAATATCACGCTCAGTCGTACAGGTGATACCTGTTGGTTTATTGAGAGCAATGTAAATCGGCTTCTCTTTTGAGCGAACAGGCTTATTGTCGATCTCAACATCATCACCTGGCAAGACTTTAGTACCCATTTCAGGGATCTTACCGTTAATAGTAACTCGGCCTGCATCAATCAGTTTATCGGCTTCGCGGCGTGAGCAAAAACCAGTTTCACTGATGTATTTATTAAGGCGTTTAGCTTGGGATTCTTGTGACATGATATTCTCTTAGCGTTTCACAACGGAAATGTAGATAAACAAAAAGCAACCTTTGGATAGTTGCTTTGAGTTGAAATTCGTTAACTGAGGTAATTTTAGCACTTGGTGTGAGTCTAGGCACGAAATATCGATCTTGATGCAAAATCGTTACTAGTCCATTTATCTATCTCAACCTATTAACTGGTGCGTTTTTGATGGCGCTCTCTGTTCTCTAGCTTTTTCTCATTACTCTTTCTGAGCATTACGTAGACTGCGCCCGTACCACCATGAAATTGCTGAGCAGAATGAACACATTGAACGTCGTTGATTTGTGTTAGCCAATTTGCCACGTAGCTTTTCATCATTGCAGGTGGATTCGAACGCTCACCCTTACCATGAACAATGATGACGGTACGAACATCCATTCTTAAACACTGACGCAAAAATGAAAGCACTTCGTTACGTGCGTCTTTCAGTGTTTTCCTATGAAGGTCGAGCTTGGCTTGAATAGGGTATTTTCCTAGGCGCAGCTTTTTGTATACGCCTTCTTGTACACCGTCTTTTTTATAAGCAACAACATCGTCTGGCTTGATCATTGGCGAATAGTCTAATGATAAGTAGTCTTTCTCGTCGTCAGACAGCCACATAGCGGCTTCACGCTTAGCAAGGTGAGATTCGGTGACTCGGTGTACTTTCTGGTGTTCAGCGGTGTCATGGTCGATACGTTTAACATCGCCCATCATTTCTTGGAATAGATCTAAGTCATCATCATGAGACATAGTGTGTATCTCAAGTTGGAGAAGGATAGGGTAAGTATACCTAAGTTGAGGTTAGGTTTAAAAATGAAAAAACCGGAGAAGACAATAAGTCTGCTCCGGTGCAAAGCGTTTTGACATTTACTTATAAAGTAAAAGAATACTTAAAAGTAAATGATTTAGGCAGAGCGATTCTAGTGAGGAGATTTTTCAGTCATAACTTTGTATATGAAGAAGCCTCCATAAAACATCATGAGACCCAGAGCCCCGAAGATTACTATCATTGAAGATAGTCCCACCGCATTACCAAATAGGAGATCTAGCCAAAAGTCCATGTGTATACCTCAAAGTTATATGACATGGCTTAGTGTATTAACAAGCATTATCAATTCACTGATCTGGATCAATCCTGTTTCATAAGTTAAATACTTGTTGGTAACTGTGTGTTTTTCGTCACATCATGCTCGTTGTTGTATGTCTTTTGTTCGAACGATTCAAAATCGCAATAAATATGAGAAAAAGCCCTTGCGGATAAATTCAGAACCCGTATTATACGCTCCATCGACAGGCAATGAGCCAGTTAGATATCTCGGTGAATAGCGCAGCTTGGTAGCGCATCTGGTTTGGGACCAGAGGGTCGGGGGTTCGAATCCCTCTTCACCGACCACATTAAAGAAAGCCGTAGCAGAGATGCTACGGCTTTTTTGTATTTGGGATTTCTACATTCTAACTGCATTGACTGTTTATGGTTGAGGGCAGAGAGTTAGGTCTATTGGACAAACTCATTTGTCGCAACGTTGTTCTTAACCCAGATCAAAGCTTGTAAGCGATTCTTCACCTTGATCTTTTTGAATGTATTGTGAAGGTGTGCTTTAACTGTATTCTCACTGACATAGAGTGTGTCCGCAATTTGCGTGTTAGATGCGCCATCACCGAGTAGTTTGATGATCTGCTGTTCGCGTTTGGTCAGCTTGAGGTAATGAGGGCTGGTTTTGGCGCATTGTCTGTCTCTATAAAAACGGATGTATTTATAGATCAGCTTTCTGCTCATCCACATCTCGCCTTGCAAAATGCAGTTAAAGCCGGCCACGAGCTTTTCAAGGGTGTCCGACGTATAAAAAATGCCGACAAGATACTGCCATTTAAGCATTTCAGAGTGCGGGAAATCGCCTGGTGTATTGAGTAGCACTTCATGGACATCACTTGCTACGTCATCTCTGAGCTCCTGGTATTTCTCAATGTATTGCTTACTCATTGTCGGGAAATCAATAATAATCAGAACTAAGTCATCGTTTTTTAGGGATTTAGCACTGAGCCTTTCCGGTGATATGAGTTTTATGTTCAGGTTAACTTTCTGTTCTATAGACTCTTTTAGTAGTATCGATTGTAAATTGTTCTCCGCAAGTAAAATGGCGTTATAAGCCTCCAGCTTAGCCATGTGGAACTCCTTTTCTTAACTCATTACTTGAACTTTAGGTGTTTTAGTTTAAAGCACGTATTGTTATTTTGCTAATTTTTAAAGCTAATTATTCATCAAATTTATAAAATTAATTTAATAGTATTGTCGAAGGTAAAATAATACTTAAGTAGAAAGAGGGAATTACCGAGATTTATGGTTTTATTTTATTGATTGTACAGTCTTTATGAATTTTCCAGATCCCCTTGTTTGGGTGAAGTTTTATAGTGGCAGGAAACTGATTTATATTAATGATCAACGTTGTAATACCACTATTCGTATTCTGGTTGAAATTAGAGTTGGTGTTCGTACTCAACGTTAATGAAGATGCCACACTGTTATTTATGGTCAGAATAAGACTTTTATTTTTTATCAGGCACTGTACTGAATTTAAATCAGAAGAAAATCCATTAAAATGGAAAGAAATAAATAAAACGGCGATCAACGCCGTTTTAATATATGCACCCTTTATCATATTAATTCTGATAAATTATACCGACATTACCATTTGCGCCATTACCTGAAACGAGAGCAGTATCATAAGAGGTTTGTTCAATCATAAATTGGTTTGAACTGCTGTTTGTTAAGCTAACAATGGCATCTGAATGAGATCCTGTTTGTAACGTGAATACTCGGTTATCGCTACTGCTCACGAGATCGATATCGACATAGTTATCGTCGCCACCACCAACATCGGTGTTGACTATCGTTTGAACATAGTTATTATCGCCGCTGATATCGATGTCTACATCATTATTATCAACACTCGCGTTACTAAACTCGGTATAGGTTGTATTGGAGTTACCAGAGACATTCACATCAGCTTCATTGTAGTCAGCACCACCTAGAGCATTGACGACAGAGATGTTCTCGTTACCCACTTGTGTAACTCGTAAATCATTGCTTCGACCATAAGGTTGAACTGTAATTTGGGCTTGGTTACTAACACCATCTTGATCAACCCAGGCGTTGTTGTTTACATAGCGTAACTTAACGTGAGCTTCATTGAGATTGCCATCTTGTTGAACCACTACGTCAGAGTTATAGCTAGCATGTGTGTCAACTAGTGCAACATGCCCATCAGTAACACCAGACGTGTTCTGGTTAATGGTGACATTGGCATTATCGCCACTACCCATTTGCCAAACGGCAGTATTATCCATCGCTAAAGGTTGAATACCGGCTACTGTCGATGATATGCCAAGATCGGTTGTTCCTTCTATTGTCCCCAACGCTGGCTCAGAGGCTGGAAAAGGAGCAGGTAAATTATCTGCGTATGCTGCATTAAAGCCCAGAATAGCACCGACTATAATTCCAATTTGTGTAACTTTCATAAGTTGTATCCTTATACATTTCCATGTCGACTATGTTGTTACTTCATCGAGAAGCAACGGTGAATCAAGCTTTCCATACTGCGCGCTAATTGGCTTGATTGATGTGAATTCTCATTGAGCTAGACGCTTTCACTAAAGCAAAGTCGTTGCCGTCTTGAGAAATTCCTAAATTACTTCTTCCAGAACCAACCAAATAAGCAGTATTGCCATTGCCTTTTTGGTCAATGCTCAGCTGACTACTCTGTCTTGAGAAGTTAGCTTGTCCGATAACTGCTAAATTGTTATTCCCGTCTTGGGAAATAAGCGCTTCAGAATTTACTCCGAGTTGCCCAATTGCGGCATCGTTATTTGAACCATTCTGGTCTATTAAGGCGGTATTATTGCGCCCTGTTTGACCAATGTATGCGGAGTTAGAACTTCCGCTTTGCGTTATCTTCGCTCTGTTGTTCGCGGTAATACCAGGACTGCGTTGCTTTATTATTGCTATTGAATCAGTAGCATTAGATATATTTAATTCTGAATAATTATCTAAATCTCCAGAAGAGAAGCTTTCTAAATAATTATAATCATTGACTATATCTTGATTAACATTATGTAAAAAATCCCCTTCTATATCTGACGCGATAGCATTATTAAAACCTCCTGATAAAAAATATAAACAAGTTAAGCTGATAAGTGATGCTTTCCCAATTACCATCATCTTTACCTTAAAGTGTTCGTGATTATGATCCCTACGAAAATAAACTGCGTAGGGAATGAGTGAACCTTTGTCTTATCGAAATCCTAGGCCTTGAATTTACGAACAGCTATAAACTTAAAGTTGAAAATATTTAGTTGTTCATATGAAATTTAATTAGTATTTGACCGAATCCTACCAACCTTAGTTAATCAATTCCCTTCAGTAATTAATTCGAAAGTTTATATATGCCACTGTAAGCATGAATTACGCTTTATTCAGTTTCAACGAATCACATTCTCATTTTGTAAATAGACTTTGAATGGGAGCACATATGAAAATCAAGCTGCTTACAATAACTCTGCTTTCCTTTGCTCTTCATGCAGAAGAAAAGAGTCATGGTCTTGAAAACGGTGCTCCTTTAGAAAATGGACAAAAACTTGAGGACTCGACAAATAATCTTAAGGAAAAATTCAATGACTTCAGTGAAGTCGATGGAATCATTGTGGACAGAACCATTACGCGGTTGGGAGAGGATTTCTATTTTTTCTTCTCGCAATCGCTCAATGATAGTTATCCCGACCTTAAGGAAAATTTGACGGTAAAAGAAAGGCCAACGGCGTTATCAGGAAGCATCATAGAGGTTCAACACTCTAGAAAACCGATCTTCCGTACGGCGTTGTCCCCTGGTCGTAGACAAGCGAAAGAACGAGCTGCCGATGCCACTCGAGTTGTAGGGAATTACATTATCAGATGGCAAGCAGAGAGACTCTTTCAGGACACTTACGATCTAGACCATGATGAATTTTAAGGAGCCAAGGATGTCGATATTTTTCAGAAAGGCCGCGCTCATTGCGCTGATAGTTTCGCCTTCGGTTTACTCAAGCGAATTAGTTTATACGCCCGTAAATCCAAGTTTTGGCGGAAACGCTTTAAACAGTTCTCACCTTTTTAATCACGCTAATGCTATCAATGATTATGAAGACCCAAGTGCAAGGGATATCTTTGATGAGCAAGAATCAGCCTTAGATCGTTTAGCGTCTAGTTTAGAGTCTCGTTTGATAAGCCAGTTGCTTGCTGATGTAGGTAACGGAAATACAGGGCAGTTAGAAACAGATGACTTTTTCCTCAATATTGTTGACGACTCCGGGACCTTACTCGTTCAAATCGTCGATAAAGAGACTGGGGAATCGACAGAAATCAGTGTCTCTGGATTAAACCCCGACCTCTAATCACAAGGATTGTGTTATGAAATCGATCATTATCGTCTTCTTGACCTTTGTGTTGGGAGGGTGCACTTACTCTATGCAAATTCCAGAGACTTCTGAAACGCCAAAGTTGATGCCGAGAGGATCGACTTATACGGACCTGATCTCATTACCTCAGCCTCGCGGTAAAATACTTGTTTCGGTTTATGATTTTAGAGATCAAACGGGACAGTATAAACCTCAGCCAAACAGTAACTTTTCCACAGCGGTACCACAGGGTGGAACGTCTTTACTGACCACGGCATTGATAGATTCCCAGTGGTTTGTTCCTCTAGAGCGTGAAGGGCTCCAGAACTTGTTGACGGAACGTAAGATCATTCGAGCGGCTCAGAAAAAAGATAAGGTCGTAAATAATCATGGGGCAGACTTGTCGTCTTTGAGTTCCGCTAACATCGTCATCGAAGGCGGGATTGTGGCTTATGACTCGAATATCGTGACAGGCGGTGCGGGTGCTAAGTATCTTGGGATCGGTGGTTCTGGACAATATAGAACGGATCAAGTCACTGTGAATTTAAGAGCGGTTGACGTTAGAACCGGGCAAGTTCTATTGAGTGTCACCACCACTAAAACTATCTCTTCACACGAGATTGGGTTCGGCGCATTTCGATTTGTTGATTACAAAGAACTGTTGGAAGTTGAAATGGGCTATAGCCAAAATGAACCGGTCAATATTGCTGTGATGTCTGCTATTGATGCCGCGGTGATTCATTTGATTGTGAAAGGAATGAAGCGTGGAATGTGGTCGCCGGGCGATCCGAATGCATTAGAAAATCCGATTATCGCACGTTATTCCGAAGCGAGTACAGACATACTTTAAGCTACCGAGTAAGCAGCAAAATAGGGCTATGCGGAAAACGGACCTTTCCCTTAGCCCTGTTTTTTTCTTCAAGCAACTCAATGATCAATTCACATCGCACGTAATATCTTTTATCGGTGTTTCCGAGGTAACAAAACAAACATACGCTTCCGCTGGCTTATTCGGGCCTATTCGAATGTAACCTGCCTTTATTTCATCTTCATCAAACGTCACCGAGTGAGAGCTTCCCGTTTGGTTGTCGTAAAAGTTTGCTTCAAAATTGTTGTTCATTTGGCTTGCGATACGGTTTCGTGTTGTAGATGTTGTGAACGTAATATTGGCGCAGCGCATCGGTGGTTTCTCTGTAATCAAAAACTGTCCGCTTTCTTTATCTAATACACCGCCTTTGGTATCCGGTTGTATGTCTATCGCCTGAAACTGTTCGATGGTGCATGTTTCTTTGGCTGAGGCTATTGAGGGCATCAGCATCGTGAGGGCTAAAGGGAAAGCAAAAAGTACTGGTTTCATTAGAACAACGCCATAGGTAAAAAGAGCGAAAGATAATAGCACTGCAATGGTGCTATTAAATGTAAAGATTCTGTTATTAAGGAAATGCTTTTATAACGAAAACAAAATGAGGTTGAGCATCGTTAGCTTTTTTAGCTAGTCTCAAATTGACATTGGGCTGATTGGCTTTGTGATTGCTGAATGACACTGAAGCCTTTCTTTTCTAATAACTGTATAAGGTTACCTTCTCCAATTAGGTGCAAGGTACCAACTACTATCATGTAGTTCCCTTTAGTCTTAAGCTTCCAATCATTGGAGGATAGTTTGTTTGCCCAGTCTATGTTGCGATCGGTTAAGAATGCTTTCTCAAGTTCAGGCGACATCTCTGACAGTTCTGAGAAGGCTTCCAGCTTCGCTAAATCACCCGCTTTCCAGCTTTCAATCAGGCAATGAACCACGCGATCAGTTTGGTCAAATTCTTCAAGGCTACTGACTAACCACTCTTTACCGTCGTCCTTTTGTTTTGTCATCAGGTCTATTTGGAATTGCAGAGGCTCCAAACTGATAACCGGAACATCTTGGGTAGTCGCTTTGTTCGCTAGCGTCGCATCAACGCCGCTGGCGGAGCCATAACCAAGGTTTTTTAACTGCTGCATTTGTATGGAGAGAGAAGTTGCCCAAGGCGGTGAGCGAAGCAGTTGTTGCGTCGGCATGCCCAATGATTTTGATATGTCGGTTAATAATTGCAGCTGTTCTGTATTGAGTACATCGGCAGTCGTGAGTTTGTTGCGGGGATATACAACGCCATCAGACTTTCTGATATCCGTTTCGATAATTAAGCCA
The DNA here is from genome assembly GCF_041469245.1 of Vibrio sp. 10N.286.51.B11. Classification (NCBI taxonomy): domain Bacteria; kingdom Pseudomonadati; phylum Pseudomonadota; class Gammaproteobacteria; order Vibrionales; family Vibrionaceae; genus Vibrio; species Vibrio sp. 10N.286.51.B11. The sequence goes on from NZ_JBFRKI010000008.1 coordinate 22,508, forward strand.
TCACTGTTTTTTAGCGCGTCGGTGATCGCCGAAGGAAGGGGGTACATACTCTCGTCTCCAACGTGCACTGAACCTAAGATAGTGAGTGTCAGATCATCCTTTTGTGCTTGCCAATAAAGGGGCTCGGCGACCGCTTGCCTAGCTGAAAAAGCGAGAACGAATAAAACCATGTACCAGAGTGGACGCAAAGGGAGCTCCTTAAGGAAGTATTAAACTCGTTAAAATCGATTTTGACGGTGTTTTTTAACGGTTTTTTTTGAGAACAATGTCACGTTGTTTGTACGAAAAGTATAATAATACGCTGAAACTCTAAATCCTTTCTGACTACCAATGACACGATTTTATGAAATCGGTAAAAAAGATTGTGATTCATTTCTCAAATTTTACGTCAAAATTAAAATGACGGAAGTGCCGTTGCTTGTAACTTGATGATTTTATTTAAATTAAATTTATAAAAATTTTTGAGATTTGAAGCCGATCACTTTATTAGCTCGATTTAATTCACGGTAAAAAATAAGCCCATATAGTTTATCTAACTTTCGAAGCGCTCCATTTTGCTTCTTACTCAATTTTTAATTTATGGGTGAATACGATGTTGAAGAGAAACTTACTATCTGTAGCGGTATTGGCTGGCCTAACAGGTTGTGCAGTAACGCAAGCACCAGAACAAAAAGTAGTGAATGCACTGGCTGATAATCTTGATGTTCAGTACGAAATTCTAACTAATCATGGTGCGAATGAAGGCTTGGCTTGTCAGGACCTAGGTGCTGAATGGGCGTCATGTAATAAAGTGAACATGACGCTAACCAATGACGGTGAAGCGATTGACTCTAAAGATTGGAGCATCTACTTCCACAGTATTCGTCTTATTTTAGATGTTGATAATGAGCAATTTAAGATCACTCGCGTTACTGGTGACCTTCACAAGCTAGAACCTACTGAAAAATTTGACGGCTTTGCGGCTGGTGAAGAAGTGGTTCTTCCGTTAACGAGTGAATACTGGCAACTGTTTGAAACTGACTTTATGCCAGGTGCATTCGTGACGGCGCCAAACGCAGAACCTAAGATGATTGCATCATTGAATACAGAAGATGTTGCATCGTTCGTAACTGGTCTAGAGGGTAATAACCTTAAGCGTACGCCTGATGATAATAACGTAATGGCGACAGCGGTGACGCGTTTTGAAAAGAATGCTGATCTAGCAACGCAAGACGTATCAACTACTTTACTACCAACGCCAATGTCGGTAGAAGCCGGTGAAGGTTCAGTTAGCATTGCTGGTGGTATTGCCCTACCTAAAGACGCATTCGACGCTGAGCAATTCGCAGCAATTGAAGAACGTGCAGATGTGGTAAACGTAGATGTGAGTGGCGACCTACCTGTGAGTGTCGCTGTTGTTCCTACTCAGTTTACGGGTGATTTAGCGAAATCTGGCGCTTATGAACTAAGCATCTCGGAAGAGGGGATTGCAATTGAAGCGTTTGATAAAACGGGTGCTTTCTACGCAGTTCAGTCTATTTTTGGCCTAATAGATAGTCAGAACGCTGAATCATTACCACAACTGTCAATTAAAGATGCGCCGCGCTTTGATTATCGTGGTGTGATGGTAGACGTTGCTCGAAACTTCCACTCAAAAGATGCCATCCTAGCAACGCTAGATCAAATGGCGGCATACAAGATGAATAAACTGCACCTTCACCTAACGGATGATGAAGGTTGGCGTTTAGAAATTCCAGGTTTACCAGAGCTAACGGATGTAGGGTCTAATCGTTGTTTTGATTTGGATGAACAAAGCTGCTTACTGCCTCAGCTAGGTTCTGGTCCAACAACAGACAACTTTGGCTCTGGTTTCTTTAGTAAAGCGGATTACGTCGAGATCCTAAGCTACGCTAAAGCGCGCAGCATCGAAGTTATCCCTGAAATTGATATGCCAGCACACGCTCGTTCAGCTGTGGTATCAATGGAAGCGCGTTACACTCGTCTCATGGCGGAAGGCAAAGAAGCAGAAGCGAACGAATACCGCTTGATGGATCCGCAAGATACATCGAATGTAACCACGGTTCAGTTCTACGATAAGCAAAGCTTCATTAACCCATGTATGGAGTCATCAACTCACTTCGTCGATAAAGTAATCTCTGAAGTGGCGGCAATGCACCAAGAAGCGGGCGTACCGCTAACGACTTGGCACTTTGGTGGCGATGAAGCGAAAAACATTAAGTTAGGCGCTGGCTTACAAGATATTAATGCAGAAGACAAAGTGGCATGGAAAGGTAACATTGATTTATCTAAGCAAGATAAGCCGTTCCAACAATCTCCACAATGTCAGAAATTAATTGCTGACGGTACAGTAAGCGATTTCGGTCACCTGCCAAGCCACTTTGCAGAAGAGGTGTCTAAGATTGTTGCTGAGAAGGGTATTCCACACTTCCAAGCGTGGCAAGATGGCCTGAAATACAGCGAAGGTGAAGAAGCATTTGCAACAGAAAGTACGCGCGTTAACTTCTGGGATGTTCTTTACTGGGGCGGCACTTCATCAGTTTACGACTGGTCTGCGAAAGGTTATGACGTAATTGTTTCTAACCCAGATTACGTATACATGGATATGCCATACGAAGTAGACGCAGCAGAACGTGGTTACTACTGGGCAACACGTGCAACCGATACTCGTAAGATGTTTGGCTTTGCGCCAGAGAACATGCCACAAAACGCAGAAACATCTCTAGACCGTGACGGCAATGGCTTCAGTGGTAAAGGTGAGGTTGAAGCGAAACCTTTCTACGGTCTGTCAGCTCAACTTTGGTCAGAAACAGTACGTACTGACGAGCAATATGAATACATGGTGTTCCCTCGCGTATTGGCAGCAGCAGAGCGCGCATGGCACCGAGCAGATTGGGAAAACGACTACAAGGTTGGTGTTGAATACTCTCAAGAAACTAACTTAGTGAATAAGCAAGCGTTGAACAGCGACTTTAATCGCTTCGCGAATATTCTTGGTCAACGTGAGCTAGCTAAGCTAGAAAAAGCGGGTATTGATTACCGACTACCAGTTCCAGGTGCAAAAGTGGTTGATGGCAAGCTTGCAATGAACGTTCAATTCCCAGGCGTAGAGCTTCAATACTCAGCTGATGGTGAAAACTGGCTAACGTATGATGAGCAACAACGTCCATCGGTTTCTGGCGAAACTTACATCCGCTCTATCTCTGAAAGTGGCGAGAAAGTAAGTCGAGTGACTTCGGTAAAATAATCGATAAGCAACATTAATAGAAAAGCTCCCTAGCTATTGTCTTATTTAGATAAAAGTGGGAGCTTTTTTTTCGTCCAAACTAAGTTAGGCACTTCTCTTAAGCTGAAACATATAGAAATACTCTTTGTTTATATCGTCAACAATGCACATAAGGTGAGTTCCATCGCAAAAGTGACGCGCTTCTCATTATTCTCTTCAAAAAATAAGTCCTCCATAAAAAACTCTAAATCAAGTGTGATTGAACTAACTCATTCTAATTTCGCGACGTGAAATAATGTGATCTGGATCTGTGTGTTTTTTTGTCTTGAGTTTTTTATCAATTTTTATATTTTTAAGAGATTGATTTTAAAGTATTAAATAACTTTTTCTTTTTTGACAGTGAGAGAGATCACTCTGCCCAGTCTTTTATTTTTAAACGCGAATTAATTCGAGCAACATAGATTTCATGCCAGGGAGGCTACCAACTACTCAAGCGGTGAAGGTGAATGATGTACCGAAGATGTGCCGCTGAAAAAATTAAACTAAGGCAGTTTACTATGAAAAAAATTATCGCTCTAAGTGCTCTTTCTCTTGCTTTCGCTTCTAGTGCTTTTGCTGGTTCTTCTTACGTAACGGGTAACATCCAAATTCATGACGATGGCCGTATCCACGGTTCTGACATGACTTCTACGCTAGAAGCTGGTCACACGTTTGACAACTCTCTAGGCGGTTTCACGGTTTATTCTGAGTTTGATGGTATCCAACTGGGCAAACTTGAATCTGAAAATGGCGGCGCAGGTAATACTACTCCAGGCATCACTGTAGGTGGTGAGCAAGCTTTCAACATCACTGACAACCTATGGGTTGCTGCGGGTTACCAACACCTATTCTCTGCAGGCGAAAGCATTCAGTTCCGTCCATTAGTTAAGATCGGTTACAACTTCGATAACGGCATCTCTATTAGCAACCGTACTCGTGCACACATCGACGACACTTCTAACGATGATAAAACTGACTACCGCATGGATAACCGCATTGCTTACACAGTGAATGCTGACCTAGCGCTTAGCTACAACAACGTATACATGATCGAAGCTGAAGCAATGGACCACGAGTTACGTGCAACATGGACTCGTCAAGGCGTTCAACCTTACTTTGAGTTCCGCAGCCAAGCTAACGGTGTAGATTTCGCAAACGGCGATTCTAAGCAAAACAACGCTTTCGTATTCGGTGCTTCTTACGGCTTCTAAGCTGATTCACTTGGCTGCTTAGTCGATTAGATTATTGGCCGAGTGAGCTTCTTTGTTAAATAGCTTTGTTGTTGAATAACTTCTTAGCTAATTAGCGAGAGGAACATAGCGGTACTAACAGCCCGGTTGGTGCCGCGACAAGTTTTGCTTTACTGTCCAAAAGCAAAGAGCCTAGCAAGTAAACCACAGTCTTGGGTTTACTGAATGCTAGGCTCTATTTTTATGACTTCTTTTTATTGCTGTGTGTTGGTCTGTTTAGGTTCTATTTTCCGTTGTAGTGACGGTATTCAAACACCTGACCTTTTTCATTAAACGCATACACAGAATACTCGTCTTTCTTATCGCCATACTCCATGCCTGGAGAACCCATTGGCATGCCCGGAACCGCTAAACCAATCGCATTACGTGGCGGGTTTTCTAGAAAGGCTTTAATGTCATCTGCTGGAATGTGTCCTTCAAATACGTAACCGTCGATCTCTGCAGTGTGGCAAGAGGCTAGCTCTTGTGTAACCCCAAGCTTCTGTTTGATTGGGTTCATATCATCGTGGAGCTTCTCAGTAACATCGAACCCAGCATCTCGCATATGTTCAGTCCATTCTGTGCAGCAGCCGCAGTATGGAGATTTGTGGTTTAGAACATCAGTAGCTAAAGCTTGTCCTGAGATTGCAGCGAGTGCAGTAAGAGTCATAATTTTACGAATCATGGTTAACCTCATGAATATGGTTTTTATTAATATTAGAATGAGTTGGTTTGAACAATCTCAGCCTGTTGGCATTGCTTACTACCGTAATTGACGACATCGCCATCGCTGCCCCTGCAACTACTGGACTAAGCAGAAATCCAAAAAATGGGTAAAGCACACCGGCCGCGATAGGAATACCAAGCGAGTTGTAGATGAAGGCACCAAACAGGTTTTGCTTCATGTTTCTCACAGTCGCTTGAGATAGCTCGATCGCGTTGCTTACTGATAATGGCGATGAGTTGAGTAGCGTCATTTGCGCACTTTCAATCGCGACATCACTGCCACTGCCCATTGCGATTCCTATATCTGCTTGAGCAAGAGCGGGTGCATCGTTAATACCGTCTCCGACCATCGCAACACTCTTATATTGCTGTTGAAGCTGAACAATATGTTGAGCTTTCTGCTCTGGAAGCACTTCCGAGATAACCTCGTCGATACCGACGCTTTTACCTATTGCTTGAGCCACAGAGTCGTTGTCGCCTGTTAATAGCACAGTGTGAATTCCGGCGGATTTTAGTTGAGCTATCGCCTGTTTGCTATCTATTTTTAACGCGTCTGAAATGCCCAATATGCCTTCCAGTTTTTGGTCAATCGCAATGAAAATAGGCGTCCACGCTTGCGAGCGGCAAAGCTCGATGAAATCCGTGCCAACCTCTGTATTGATACCTAATTGGGTGAGGTACTTAAGCGAGCCAACTTGCACTTTCTTGCCGTTAATTGTTGCTTGAACCCCAAGCCCTCGTTGGTTTTCAAATTCGCTGTGTGGGAGTACTGAAACTTCCAAGCTCTCTGCATATTGGCAAACGGCTTTGGCAAGTGGGTGCTCAGATCCTACTTCTACTGAATAAGCACAAGCCAGTAATTCTTGTTCTGATAAATCGCCATAAAAGGCTTGCTGAACGGTTGGCTTACCTTGGGTTAGGGTGCCTGTTTTATCAAACACGACAGCATCAATTTTGCTTGCAGATTGCAACACATCGGCATCTTTGATCAGAACGCCAAACTCAGCGGCTTTGCCAACGCCGACAGTAATTGAAAGTGGTGTCGCAAGGCCTAAGGCACATGGACAAGCGATGATCAGCACTGTGGTTGATACCACTAACATGTAACTGGCGCTTGGTTGTGGGCCAACAAAAAACCAAACTAAGGCGGCAGCAACTGCGATTGCGACCACAACCGGAACAAAAACGGCTGAGATAGAATCGGCAAGCTTGGCGATTGCTGGTTTACTGCTTTGCGCTTGGCGAACCATTTGAATGATCCGAGCCAGCATGGTGCTTGATCCAATCCCAGTCGCTTCAATAATTAAACTACCATCCCCATTAATAGTGCCCGCAGAAACGCCATCATTTATTGTTTTGACGTTGGGCAGTGGTTCACCGGTCAGCATCGACTCATCGATATAAGATTCACCTGAGACTACGACACCATCAACCGGTACTTTTTCTCCGGGTTTTACTCGTACCTGCATGCCTACCTGAATCGCTTCTACTGCGATGGTTTGTTCTTTGCCATCGACAATAACCACCGCTTTTTGAGGCTGTAAGTTAATCAATGCCTGTAAAGATTTTGTGGTACGCGCTTTGGCTTTGGCTTCGATGTAATGACCCAAAGAAATGAAGCCAACGATCATTGCGCTTGCTTCAAAGTAGACATGGCGAGATGGTTCTGGAAACCATGATGGAATCAGCACAACCAACATTGAATAGAACCATGCTGCGCCTGTACCTAGAGCGACTAAGGTATCCATGGTCGCGCGCTTATACATGAGAGACTGCCAAGCATTGGTGAAGAAGCTACGACCTGAAGTGGCTAGCAGTACCAAACAGACGACACCGATTAAGCCCCAAGCCAATTGGTCGTTAAATGTAGCAATAGTCATGCTGCCACCAAACAGACCCCACGCCATCAGCGGAGCACCGATAAGCAGCGCGCTTACCGAATTTTTTAGGAAAGCTTTTTGGGTACGAAGTTGTTGTTCTTGCTGTTTTTGTTGTTGAGTCGCCGCGTCATCAACGAACTCTGCACCATAACCTGCGGTTTTTACGGATTCTATTAGCGCGCTTTCGATGACGTCTCGTGTTTTGGAGGTGAAAACCAAGGCAGTTTGTTCGGCAAGGTTGATCTGAGCTTGGTCGATAAACTCATTCTTTTTCAGTGCTTTCTCTACCGAAGAGACACAACTCGCACAAGTCATCCCCTCAAGAACAAGGTGATAGGTATATTGGCTAGCTGCGGTTTTATCTTCACTCTTTTTATCTGCTTGTTCGTCTTCTAAATCTGAACTCGATGAAAGGTCATTCGTTTCTGAGTAGGGAGCTGCGTGGTAACCCAGGCTTTCGACCAGCTTAATCACCTCAGACTCAGAAAGCAGAGTAACCAGTGATAATTCCTGTTTGCTGACTTCTAGGTTTAAGGCTTGCTCAGTTTGTTCAAGCGCTTTAGTCAGTTTGCTCACACACTTGCCGCAACTCAGACCGGATAGCGAAAGGTGCAGCTGATTACCCATAGAATAGCCAAGCGTTGCTAACTGTTCGTTGAGCTGAATGTAACTAAATGGAGTCGAAATATCGATGTAGGTCGGCGATATGTCATTAATCATCGTGCTGTCGAGATCGCTAAACAGTGTGCGAACTTTCTTCGCGCAACCCATGCAATTTAGGCCGTTGAGCGCCGTTGTGTAGTAGTTCATATCGATACTCCAATTCTCATCTACGCCTAACATAAACCTTCCCGTAAGGGTAAGGTCAAACATAAATTCAAGAATTTGATCTTGGTGGAGTGCTAGCTGGTGGTTTCAGTTTGGAATGGAAGAGGGAAATTAGGAATGTGCGGCTATAATCTACTTGCTAAGACTATCTATTTACGACTTTAAGGGCGTAATTGGCCTTTCAATAACGGCTTTCGTACAACAACAGCGCATTAATCATTCACTACTGATTGTAGATTTAAGCGGTGGTGATAAAATAGCGCCCAAAATTTAGTGATGTTTGACTATTGCAGGCCTTGTAATGGCGAGCACTAAAAGAATCACCTACATAATCAAGGTATTTAAATGACGGTTAAAACTCGTTTTGCTCCTAGCCCAACTGGCTATCTTCACGTTGGTGGTGCACGTACTGCACTTTACTCTTGGCTATTCGCTAAAAACCAAGGCGGTGAATTCGTTCTACGTATCGAAGACACAGACCTTGAGCGTAACTCTCAAGAAGCGGTTGATGCAATTCTAGAAGGCATGCAATGGATGGGTATGGAATGGGACGAAGGTCCTTACTACCAATCTAAGCGTTTTGACCGTTACAACGAAATGGTTGATAAGCTACTTGCTGAAGACAAAGCATTCAAATGCTACGCGTCTAAAGAGCTGCTTGATGAAATTCGTGCAGAGCAAGAAGAAAACAAAGAAATGGCTCGCTACGATGCTAACCACCCTAAAATTGTTGCAGCAAACGAAGCAGCAAAAGAAGGCGATGCGTGCGTTATCCGTTTCCGTAACCCTAAAGAAGGCAGCGTAGTATTTGATGACCAAATCCGTGGTCGCATTGAAATCGCAAACAGCCAACTTGATGACCTGATCATTCGTCGTACAGACGGTGCACCAACTTACAACTTCGTAGTAGTAGTGGATGACTGGGACATGGGTATCACACACGTTGTTCGTGGTGAAGACCACATCAACAACACACCTCGTCAAATCAACATCTATGAAGCACTAGGCGCGCCAGTTCCAACGTTCGCTCACTGTGCAATGATTCTTGGTGATGACGGTGCGAAACTTTCTAAGCGTCACGGTGCTGTTTCTGTAATGCAATACCGCGATGAAGGTTACCTACCAAATGCATTAAACAACTACCTAGTTCGTTTAGGCTGGTCTCACGGTGACCAAGAGATCTTCTCTCAAGAAGAGATGATTGAATTCTTCAGCCTGAACGCTATCAGCAAGTCTGCTTCTGCATTCAACACTGATAAGCTACTTTGGTTGAACAACCACTACATCAAGACATCTGAGCCTGAGTACGTTGCAAAATACCTGCAATGGCACCTAGACGCACAGAAGATCGATACAACAAACGGTCCAGCTATCACTGAAGTGATCAAGCTAGTTGGCGAGCGTTGTAACACGCTTATCGAACTTGCTGAGCAATCTCGTTACTTCTACGAAGATTTCTCTGAGTTTGAAGCTGGCGCAGCGAAGAAGCACCTACGTGGTGTTGCTAAAGGCCCACTAGAGCTTGCGCTTGCTAAGGTTGAAGCGCTTGAAGATTTCACTACTGCAAACATCAAAGATGGTGTAATTGCAGCTGTATGTGAAGAGCTAGAGATCGGCATGGGTAAAATCGGTATGCCACTTCGTGTAGCAGTAACAGGCGGTGGTCAGTCTCCTTCTGTTGATGCTGTGATGGAGCTTGTTGGTAAAGAGCGCGTAATCGCTCGTATCAAGATGGCTCTTGAGTTCATCGCTGAGCGTGAAGCTAACGCTTAATCCTATTTCTCTTGTTTGAGATAGAATGTACTTGAGATAGAACGATCATCAGCCGACAGCTTAATTCGCTGTCGGCTTTTTATTGTTTAATGAAAATACGGTCAACGTATTTTAGGACGAGACAGTTATAGCAAGTCTTGAGCTTTTGCTAAAACACTGAGTTTTGGGAATATATTTTGGCAGCTGTGCTGGTGGTTCATCGGGTTCATATCTGCAATCGCATCTTCGACAATCACCACGTTATAACCCAGTTCAAATGCTTGTCTAGCCGTTGATTCGACCCCAATACTTGTTGCTACCCCGGTCAGATAAATATCCGTAATACCTTGCTCACAAAGCTGCTTCTGCAAATCTGTGTTGGTAAATGCACCCCAGGAATATTTGGTTAGATAGCGATAATTAGGGTTTAGGCGCAGGCTTTCGATGACCTCTCCCCATACGATCTTTGATGCGTCAGGCTGAGCCGCTTTATTTTGCAGTTCCGTTCGGCCTTGTGGACGACCGGCTACATTAACAATAATTACGGGTAAATCAGCATCATCAAATGCATCGCAGAGAGCAAGGCTGTTCTCTATGATCGGTCGGGACACGGTTTCCGGTAATTGATCAACGATACCTTGTTGCAGGTCGATAACGACAAGCGCAGAGCATTTACTCATTTTCATTACTTTATGCCTTAGTGGTCTTTGTGTGAGGTTATAGTGGTTAACTTTTACGGTGTATTAAGCGGGTGTAAAAGCGGATGAAAGCCAGTGCAACCATCATATAAATGAGTAGGTTCAAAGGGGTAGTGACGTCATAAACAGGCACAAGTTGCGTTGCGCTCATGGTAATCATTACTAATAGGTTGCCCCCGAGAACTCGATAGACCATCCACTGATTACCAGCGAACAGGCGATACACCATAAAGACATTAACAAAGTAAAATGCCATTAATTGCCATACTTCGGTCATCGAAGGTAACAGCAGAACATACTGAATGAGGAACAGTGACCCAAAGGCTAAGTAGCCAATGGTCCAGTGCTTTATCATTTGCCTAGGCATGTTGCTTAATATCAAGGCGCAAATGGCACTGTTAATGATGAACAGACTTCCCGATGATATTGGTAGATATATCCAGACTAGAATTGCTGAGATGAAGCTCATTGTGCCGACTAACGTATTGCTTAATCGTTGCTGGCTGTTGTCAAGTAATCGGGCAAATAAGCGCTTTTTCTTAAAGTTACCCTGGTAGAATTGTTTGACTGTCTCTGGAAAAGGGGGCTTGTAATCGACATTAACCGATGATGCTTCAATAAAAGCCATAGCCTGGTTAAGTATCGAAAAATCATTGTGATCAACCCCTTGATCATGGGCGTTTTGCAGTAACTGTTTGGCAACCCAGATTGCTTGAGTTTGCTGTTGATGCTTCCACTGCTTTCTGGCAGGCATACGGCCATGCAAATCGGGCAGGCGCATCAGATCGTTCAGCGCTTTGAAGGTCGGGCTTTCAATATTTAACTCGCAGCTCGTGTGTAACTGGAAACGCTGCGCTGAGTCATTGTAAGCGAGTGAATGAATGAGGGGAGACATCGCCTCTAAAACAACACTGACTTCGTTGTTAAAGCGTGTGTCATCATCCTCAGGCCAAACCACGCTATAGATGGTCGTATAGACCACGAAGCCAAGCAGGGTTTCTTGCAGCCTTAGTACCGCAATATTAAATGTAGCTACACCATCAAAGCTGCCAGATATCGCCAGCAGGATGCAGACAATAAATGCCGTAATGTAAGCATAGCCGATGACCGGATCGGAACCCATGTATATACAAATTGCGAGTAACAGTGCGATGTTTGCTAAAAAATAATATCGATCTTGCCCAAAAACAGCGATTAACCAAAGCCCGACAAACGCGCCACAAAGCGTCCCCAACAATCTGAGAATGCCTTTTTTCTTGCCAGCAGTAATAGTATCAGTGATGGCCAATATATTGACCACGATAGCCGCCCAGTAAGGCTTCTCAAGGTTAAAATACAACGCAAGGTAGATAGCTAAACAAAATGCTAGGGCAACCTTTATGGCATTCTTGGCTGGAGTGCTCAGTGACTTTATAATGAGTAGCATAGTGGGGTTTAGCGGCAGAGGGATCGAATACGAGGATATTGCCTGATCTTTTGGTCAGCCTAAACTCTAGTTTGAAGGCCTTGATCCATCAAATATAGCAACTCTATTGCATCGTTTAACATTCAGGTGAAGGGGGGCGATCAGTCACTCTACTTATACGATATTGTTCGATGCTGATAATGATCGATAGATCTTCTAATAGTTAATAGCGATAGAACATCAGGTTTATCGTTCTTCTAAGCTGGCTAGTTGTTCCGATTATTTTAGGTTCATCGCGGCT